>JAYUSC010000455.1:0-8161 GCA_043755885.1 Pseudanabaena sp.
TAATTAAAGGGGTATCGAACCCCTCTAATTAACACGCTTACATCCCGTCGCTCATTCTTGTAAACGAATAGAGCGCGGGGCTTTCGCTTAGTAGCTAAAAAAAAGGCGTTAATGTACTTGACACATCATGCAAATTTCCACCCCCCTCAGTCCCCCCTTGGCAAGGGGGGAAGTCTAAGTTCTCCCCCTTGCCAAGTGGGAGTTAGAGGGGGTTTCAGAGATTTGGTGCGTCAAGTATATTAATGCAAAAAAAAGGTGTGTCACTTCGTGACACACCTTTTTTTTCTAACGGCTATAGAGTTGGGTAATTTCGAGTAGGCGATCGCTCAGATCTTGATTGAGCAAATTGGGATCGCTATAACGCCAGCCCCAATTGCCTGTTGCTGTCCCTGGGGTATTCATGCGTCCACTGTTGTCCAAGCCAAGCACATCTTGTAAAGGCACGATCGCAATTACCGATACTGCTGCCATCGCCATACGGATCAGCACCCAGTTAATCGGCTCACCTGCGGCGAAGCCCACGATATATTTATAAAACAGTTCTTTTTCGTATCTACTTGATCGTTGCCACCAGCCCACAGCCGTGTCATTGTCATGGGTTCCTGTATAAACTGCACTGTTACGCACATAATTGTGGGGCAAATGGAAGTTGTCAGAGCTACCACCAAAGGCAAACATGAGGACGCGCATCCCAGGGAAGCCAAAATCATCGCGCAATTTATCAACTTCAGGAGTGATCACACCCAAATCTTCGGCAAGAATTGGTAACTCACCCATCACCTCATTCAGCTTTGTAAATAGCTCAGTTCCCGGAGCTGTTGCCCATTCACCTTTGATCGCAGTTTCTTCGCCTGCGGGGACTTGCCAAAAAGCTTCAAAACCTCGGAAATGATCGATACGAATAATATCTACATAACGATTTAAAAAGCGGAAGCGATCGATCCACCATGCAAAATGAGTTTCTTGGAGATATTCCCAGTTATAGACGGGGTTGCCCCATAGTTGCCCTGTGGCACTGAAATAGTCGGGGGGGACTCCCGCCATTTGGGCGACTTCATAGGTTTCGGGATCAAGCACAAAGTTTTTAGGATTTGCCCAGACATCAGAGCTATTGTGCGATACATAGATCGGAATATCGCCAATAATCTGGATATTTCGCATGTTGGCATATTGCTTGAGCTTCAACCATTGATCAAAAAAGATGAATTGCACAAATCTTTGAAACTCAATTTGGTCATGCAATTCTTCGCGCTTTTGTTGTAATGCTTGGGGTTCTCGTCTTGCGATCGCAGGTTCCCAATTATTCCAAAGGATTTTAGGATTTTGTTCATGTAGCGCCATGAATAGCACATAGTCTTCGAGCCAATCGGCTTCTTCGTAGCAAAACTTTTTGAACTGCTCTTGCAATAGATACAAATCATGATGATGCTTGAGATCTTGATCAACGTATCCTTGTTTGAAGCGATCAAAAGCAATATCCAGCAATTTCCGTTTGTATGGCATCACTGCCCCAAAATCAACTCGATCTTGATTAAATTCAGGAATATCTGCCCAATCTTCGTCTTTGAGTAAATATTGCTTTGCTAATAGCTCTGGGCTGATCAGATACAAACTACCTGCGATCGCACTAAAGCTCATATAGGGAGAGTTACCGTATCCTGTAGGACCAAGAGGCAGCACTTGCCATAGCTTTTGACCACTTCGCGATAAAAACTCAATAAACTGATAAGCCGTCTCGCCCAAGTCCCCAATCCCAAATTTACTGGGTAGTGAGGTTGGATGCAGCAAAATTCCACTAGCACGTTGAAAAGCCATAAACACAAAATAAAAGCTTTGAGATCTGGCTTTACTCTACCGCTTTATATGAGTTTATGCTCATTTGCAAACCTCTCTAAGTAGCTCGGCATGACTAAAAACCAAAACCAAAACCTGAACGACCCTTGCAGCGGGCGGTACACATTTTTGGGTTTTATATGTAATTGCGCCTAGCCACTTACCCTAACTTTGCCTGATTGAATTGCATCAAATACTGAGCGGATTTGATGAGCTTCTTGATCAGTTAATCCTGAATTATCAAATAAAGCATTAAAAACCGCTTTACTAAAATGTAAATAACCTTTGCGGCTGATTGTTCCTGACTGCATAATGCGATGGACAACCTCATCAAGACTAATTGAACTAGTTGATTTCCCACGAGTAGTATCTTCTGGTAATTTAAACTCATGAATTTGCGTACTAGGATTTGCAAAACTAGGACTAGAAAATCTAGAAGCTTGCTGATTGGGAATTGTCGGAGTAGTTGCAGGTTTTTCTCGATCAGGGAGACAACGATTAACTGCGGCTTTCAACATCTCAGGATCAAATGGCTTGGTAAGGTAGTCATCAGCTCCTATTTCCATACATCTCATGACGCTATCCATTTCTTCGATCGCTGAAATCATAATGACGGGAATGTCATGCAATCTTGAGTCTTCTTTCAAATATTTGAGAACTGCATATCCATCAATCTCAGGCATCATGATGTCCAGTAGGATCAGATCATAGAGATTTGCTTGAATCATTGATAGAGCTTCTCGTCCATCACCAGCCATTGACAAATTAAAATCTCTTCTACGCAAACGGCGAGCAAGCAAATCGCGATTTGCTTCATTGTCATCAACAATCAATACTTGAAAATTTTGAATTCCCATTTTTGCCACCCGCTATTTAAAATCTCAATATTTGATTATCTGTCTGTTGACCATGCTTTTACGCAATTTCGCCCCTCTCGTTTTGCCTGATATAGGGCTAAGTCCGCTTCTTTAATCAATTGTTGAGATGTGGAAACTTGGGTATGAGGGCGGATAGTTGACGTTCCTAAACTAGCCGTAACAAAAGGATTTATCTGTGAAGAACTATGACTTATATTGAGATTCTCAATAGTATAACGGATTTGTTCTGCACAAAAATCTGCGCCTAATTCATCTGTATCTGGCAAAATTATGGCAAACTCTTCACCTCCATATCTTGCTAACGTATCTCTCGGACGTTTGATCACCTGAGAAGCTGCGATCGCAACTTGGCATAGACAGTCATCTCCCGCCAGATGTCCATAGGTGTCATTATATTTCTTGAAATAGTCTATATCAAATAGGATGAGTGAGAGACCTTGCTTGTCTCTATGCGCTGAGTTCCATTCTCTTTCTAGGACAGCATCAAAGTAACGACGATTGGCAATACCAGTTAATCCATCCCGATGAGAGAGTGCTTCTAACTCATTTTTAACAACTTCCAAATCGTGATATGCAATGGCTAGTTCCTTATATGCTGCTTCTAGTTTCTGATTATTTAAGACTTCACGATCGTGTAGTATTTTCTTCTCCAGACAAGCACTTACCCTTGCTTTGAGGAGGACGCGATCATAGGGTTTGATCAAGTAATCTTCAGCTCCCTTCTGAATGCACCTAAGCATCATTTCTTTTTCATCTAGAGCCGAAATAATAATTACAGGAATCATCCGCGATTGGTAATCGTCCTTAAGATGAGTCAACGTCTCTAAACCATTCATTACTGGCATCATCATGTCCAGCAAGATTAAATCTATAGGGTTAGCAGCAACTATTTCTAGCCCACTTTTGCCCCCAGCCGTCAGCGTAATATCTGAATAGCCTAAATTTTTTAAATGGCGATGAAGGATCTCTAGATTCATCGGATCATCATCAATAACTAATAACTTTGCCTCGTTAATTTCTGACATACTTTTGTAGTAACTGCTCAATTTTTTCTAATAATCTCGCAAATTCGATGGGCTTGGTGTCGTAATCATCACAGCCAGCTTCGATTCCCCTTTCGCGATCGCCGACCATGGCATGTGCTGAGCAACCAATAATCGGAATATTTTGAGTTGCAGTTATTTGCTTCAAGCATTTTGTGGCTTCCCATCCATCTAAAATTGGTAGACTCATATCCATAACGATCAGATCAGGTAACTCTGTTTGAGCAGTTACTACCCCCGACTCACCATCAATGGCTACGACAACTTCAAAACCGCGACGGATTAGTCTTCGTGACAGCATATCGCGATTCATTTCATTATCTTCTACTAGCAGAATTTTTGGCATATAGGTTTTTTTGATAATACCTAAATTACTATAAATTTGCCAAATCTTAAAAAGGCTCGCGATGCGAGCCTTTTTAAGATTTATTTGCCCATGCCAAGCTGCTGGGCTTTTTGGTAAACCTTACCCTCGGTTAGTAATGAAGGCGCAATTACGACTTCAACCTGTTGCATTTCACGGATATTTGCCGCACCTAGAGTTCCCATGCTGGTTTTAAGCGCACCCAAGAGGTTGTGAGTACCATCGTCTAGTCCCGCAGGACCACGCAAAATTTGCTCTAGTGTACCTGTTGTCCCGACCCGAATTCTGGTTCCACGAGGTAAGACTGGACTCGGTGTTGCCATTCCCCAGTGAAAGCCACGACCTGGGGCTTCTTTGGCTCTGGCAAAGGGAGAGCCGATCATTACGGCATCAGCTCCACAGGCGATCGATTTGCAAATGTCGCCACCTGTAATCAAGCCACCATCGGCAATGATTGGTACATACTTGCCAGTCTCTTTAAAAAAGTCTTCACGGGCGGCGGCGCAGTCGGCTACGGCTGTGGCTTGAGGAATGCCGACACCAAGTACACCTCTAGATGTACATGCGGCTCCTGGTCCAATGCCGACAAGGACACCCGCTGCGCCTGCTCTTAAGAGTTCTAGGGTGACATCGTAGGTGACGCAGTTGCCCATCAGGACTGGTATTGGCATTTCGCGGCAGAATTTAGCGAGATCGAGGGAGACTAGTCCTTCGGCGGCGATGTGCGTCGTGGAGACAACGGTGGACTGTAAGAAAAATAGATCACAACCAGCTTCGGCTGCGATCGCACCATATTTAAAGGCGTTAACAGGAATACTACTGGCACAAGCAATACCGCCTTTTTGCTTGATTTCGCGGATGCGTTTTTGAATCAGTTCAGGCTTGACGGGTTCGGCGTAGAGTTGTTGCATCAGCGCGACAAACTCAGTCACACCCACAGAAGCAATTTTTTCTAAGATTGGGGTGGGATCGTCATAGCGGGTTTGGATGCCGTCAAGGTTAATTACGCCCAATGCACCTAAATCTGAAAGTCTTACCGCCATATCAACATCGATAACACCATCCATGGCACTGGCAATAATCGGAATTTCGCGACGAATCCCCCCAATTTCCCAAAATGTATCGGCAACGTTGGGATCGAGAGTTCTGCCCCCTGGTACTAATGCAATTTCGTCGATGCCATAGGCTCTGCGTGCAGTTTTGCCTCGCCCAATTTGAATGTCCACTGTTTGTTCTCTCTAGAATTGATAGTTGCTAAGGGTTACGTAAAAATCTTGTATTTCAAGATCTACGCTAAGGGTTAATGTTTTAAGCAGCGATCGCATGATGATTGCTGCTTGATATTCGGTATGCTTGCAAAAACTCTTAATAATTTCTTAAGGTATTTCTGCTTATTGAGTTAATGATAGCTAATTAGTGCGATAGGAGGTTATTTTTTAAGAGTAGCGCTTTGTTCTCGCCTTAAAAATAACTATATCTAAATAATGGCTGAATTTTTTAATACCTACGGTTTTCTGATTGTATCCGCTATTTTTGGCGCAATTCTGGGAATTTCTGTTTATTTGCCATTGATGGCGGGGCAGCTATCATTAGCAACCCCAGGATTTTATGCCCTAGGTGGATATATTGCTGCGATCGCATCGACCAAGATGTTAACGGACACGACGGGGACTTTGCCAGTCTGGTGGGTATTGATGGAAATGTTGGCGGCAGGATTGGCTTCAGGATTATTGGCGGTAATTTTAGGGATTCCTGTGTTGCGATTGCGGGGGATTTATTTAGCGATCGCAACGATTGCCTTTGTCGAGATTTTGCGCGTAGTTGCCCTAAATCTCGATATTACAGGTGGCGCAGTCGGTATTTTTGGGATTCCGCAGCCGTTTCAGTCGCCCTTAGAATATCTGTGGATTGCGATGCCATTATTGGGATTGAGCATGGCTTTTATGTATCGTTTGGAAAAAATTCGGGTGGGACGGGCGCTAATTGCGATTCGAGAAGATGAATTAGCCGCCGATTCGATGGGGATCAATCCTACTTATTATAAAGTTTTAGCTTTTACCCTAGCCGCAATTTTGGCGGGGATGGTGGGAGCCGTGAGCGCTCATTTTTTGAATACATGGAATGCACGACAAGGAACCTTTGATGCCAGTATTATTTTCTTAGCTTTTGTCTTGATTGGTGGTTCGCGCACATTTTGGGGTCCAGTAGTCGGGGGGATTGTGCTGACAGCTTTGCCTGAGGTATTGCGTGGGGCTGGGAGTATTTCTGGTATGCCGATATGGTTGGGGCAATTCCTAAAAGATGGGCGCTTGATTATTTTTGGGGTGTTGATTGTGGTTGGCACAATTTTCTATCCTAAAGGGATCATTACTCCAGAGTTTTTAGGTTGGTGCAAACGCACAACCCAAAAAGTATTTTCCAAGAAGCGACAAGGGGCTTAAGCCCCTTGTTCTAAATGATCTGAGGTTGATATGTTACAGAAGAAATTTTTAGGCTACTTATTCATACTGGCGGGTTTGTGCGGAATTTATGCGATCGCAAATCCTAATATTTTTGAATATTTGCCATGTATCTTCGACTGTGATTTCCCTTTTCCTCGACTAGGCGATTAGCCAACAAGTTAGCGCCACTGCGATCGCATCCGCAGCATCATCAGGACGCGGAATCGTATCAAGACTGAGTTCACGTTTCACTGCTTCTTGCACATCACTTTTGTCGGCATTGCCATGTCCCGTCAGCGCCAATTTAATTTGTGGAGGTGAAAACTCAATTGGTTCAATATTGTGTTGGTTGAGAACTAAGACAATCACGCCCCTAGCCTGAGCCACATTTACCAAGTTTCCCATCCGATAAAAAAACAGCTTCTCCATTCCCACCACTTCTGGCTGAAACTGCTCGATCAGCGTGTGCATATCTTCATAAATAGTCTTGAGGCGATCGCCAATTGGTGTTTGCTTTGGTGTGACGATTGTGCCAAATTCTAATAGTTTCGGTGAAGCAGGTTTTTCAACCTCAATTAAACCAAACCCGATAATTGCTAACCCTGGGTCAATTCCTAAGATTTTCATGTTGTGCCATAGGATATTTTTCTTGACTGCATGGGTTGTCTAAAAACTTAATCTGAGATGGTTTTGAGATATCTGTAAGGCTTTTAAGCTATAATGGTAGAGCGTTTTTGAATCTTAACTCAAAACGCATCCTAAAGCATCATCGAGAGCGCCCTTAAAAGTACTCAACAAATGCGACATAATTTCTGGAGTTGTTTACCTTCATGCCTGAGATCGTTACAGAAACTTACAATGCCAATCAGATCCAAGTACTTGAGGGTCTAGAAGCAGTTCGTAAACGACCTGGGATGTATATCGGCACAACGGGGCCAAAAGGATTACATCACCTCGTTTTTGAAGTCGTTGACAACAGCGTCGATGAAGCGCTTGCAGGACATTGCGATCGCATTTTAGTTGAGCTTCTCCCAGATGGCTCTGTGCAAGTTTCCGATAACGGACGCGGCATCCCCATTGATATTCACCCCAAGACTGGTAGATCGGCGCTTGAGACTGTACTGACTGTTCTCCATGCTGGTGGTAAATTTGGCGATGGCGGCTACAAAGTATCAGGCGGCTTGCATGGCGTTGGTATTTCTGTGGTTAACGCTTTGTCGGAATGGGTAGAGGTATCAGTATGGCGACTGGATACGGTCTATACCCAAAGATATGAGCGCGGTTTTCCTGTTAGTGAACTGATCCCTAGCAAGAGTCAGGAAGAAAGACGCGGCACACAGGTACGTTTCAAGCCTGATCCGCAAATCTTTACCACTCAAACTGAATTTGAATACGATATTCTCGCGAGCCGCCTCAAAGAGCTTGCCTACCTCAATGCTGGCGTAAAAATCGAATATTGCGATCGCAGAGGCGCAGAACTTCGCACCGATATCTATTGTTATGAAGGCGGTATTCGTGAATATGTCGCCTACATGACCCGCGATAAGGAACCAATTCACCCTGACATTATTTATGTGATTGGCGAACGCGATAATGTCGTGG
>JAYUSC010000456.1:0-3446 GCA_043755885.1 Pseudanabaena sp.
TGGTCAGGAGCTTGGCATTTTACCAGGGATGGATGCGGCTCTGGGGTTGAGCTTTTTGCGCGAGCGTGACGCGGAAGGCAAGTATGACGTAATTATTTACGATGGTCTGGGCGATCTTGAAACCCTGCGAATGCTGGGAATGCCAGAGATTTTAGGTTGGTATTTGCGTCGCTTTAAACAAGTACTAACAGGTTCTGCGATCGGGCAAGCAATTTCGCCATTTGTCGAACCAATTTTAAGAAGTATTCTCCAAGTTTCTAGTACCAATGATATTTCGCAGCAGGCTGGAGAAATGTCGTCAGTATTAACTCGCGGTCAAAAAGCGGTTAATGATCCGAGTCGTGTGGCGGCTTATCTGGTCACAACTGGTGATCCCTATGCGATCGCAACAGCTAAATATCTATGGGGCAGCGCTCAACAAATTGGGCTAACCGTTGGTGGGGTGATGGCTAGAGAGCAAATTAATGACGCAGATTTTGAACCTTTAGCAGTATGTCAAATTCCTGATCAGGTGACTGAGTTCACAATTCCTGAGCATCTTGCTAATCTCGCCCCAAAACCAATTGAAATAAATACGGTAACTAAGCAAGTCAAGTTGTTTTTGCCAACTTTCAACAAGAAACAAGTCAAACTAATTCAGCTCGGTCCCGAAGTCACCATCGAAGCAGGTGATCAACGCCGTAATATTTTCTTGCCAACTGAGCTAGTGGGCAAACAAGCCACTGGCGCGAAGTTTCAGGATTCTTATCTAATTATTTCATTTGGTTAATAATTGAGTTGCTAAGCGCAGTTAAATATAAAACCCAAAAAAGATGATTCGCTCGCGAAGCGGGCGAATCATCTTTTTTGGGTTTTGATTTTTATTAAGCCTAGCTACTTAGTATAATAATTAATTAATCTATAGAAGCTTAATCAAAGATGAATACTACAACGATTGGCATTGGCGTTCAAGGTGCTGTGCAAGCCGCAAGTAAATATTTCCATGAACTCCAGAGAATCATTAATATTAGCTTGCCAATAGATACCAGCACACTAACACGAGATCTAAGACTAGAAGAGGTTGACCTTTCTGACGATCGCTCTCAATGGTTCATCACATTAGGCTATAGCATTAGTGAAGATGGATTGGGAATTCGCTCTGTTAGAGAGTATAAAATTTTTACCGTAGATGCAACTACTGGTGAAGTCCAGTCAATGAAAATCAGAGAGGTATGACTAATCTCGCCGCAAATTTAGTTAACCAATACCGTAGAAAAGGTATTCTGATCGATACAAATATTTTACTTTTGTGGTTAGTTGGCTCCACCAATAAAGCTCGCATCACCCAATTTAACCGTACACAAAACTTTGAGGTTAGAGATTATGAGTTGTTAGTTTATATATTTAAAAAATTTCCAAGAATATTAACGACTCCAAACATTTTGACAGAAGTTAGCAATCTCATTAATCAGTTAGGCGAACCTGACCGCTCTAGATGCTTTTCTATATTCGCAAGAGATATTGTGCAATTAGATGAGATCTACACAGATAGTCATACTATTGCTGCGACAGACAAATTCCCGAAATTTGGATTAACTGATTGCGGCATAGTGAATGTGGCTAAAGATAATTACTTGGTGCTTACCGATGACCTGAAGCTTGCCAGCTATTTGCAAAATATAGGTATTGACACACTTAACTTCAATAATATTCGCGTATATGGATGGAAATAAGCTGACATGCAACTTAGCCCTCGCTTTAAATGGTTTTCACAACCGCTCGATCGCTATGCGATTGGCTTAGTGGCGATTCTCACGATCGCGATCGCAATATTATTATGGGTGGGCGATCGCACCTTGCCACAGGTGAGGGATTTTAGTTGGCAAGGACAGAAGATTGATGCCACTAATATTTCCTTTGGCTTAACTTTTAATCGCCCGATGGATCGTGATAGCGTCGAGAAAAATCTCAAATTTGATCCCCCCTTAGCGGGCAAAATCAGTTGGTCATCGCGGCGGATGTCTTATACGCCCTTAGCACCAGCCACCTATGGCAAATCCTATACGGTCAAGCTCGAAAATGCTTACGATCGATTTGCGAGCGAATCTGGTCAGAAAAAAGCGATCGAACCATTTACGGGTAGTTTTACGACCCCAAAACCTTATTTTGCATACATCGGCTCACAGGGTGAAGAAAAAGGTCGTCTTATTCTTTACGATGTGCTACAAAAGAATAAGCGAGTTTTAACACCTCCTAATCTGACAGTTTTAGATTTTCGGATTTATCCCGATCGTCAAAAAATTCTTTTTGGGGCGATTGAAGCGGTGAGGCAAGGCTTACTTGATCAAAAACTTTATATGGTAACGACGGGAATCGATCGCCAAGATCGTTTAGCGTCAAATCCACCCGAAATCAAACCCATACTTGGTAGTGATGACTTTCAAAACTTTAAATTCGATCTCTCGCCCGACGGCAAAAACATCTTGGTGCAGCGCCTCAGCCGCCAACAAGTCGGACGCTATGGACTCTGGCTCATCCAAGACAACCAGCCACCCAGAGCGCTTGATAATCAACCAGGGGGCGATTTTATGTTTACGCCCGACAGCGCGTCGGTGGCGATCGCTCAAGGCGAAGGAGTTGCGATTTTGCCTCTTGAGCCGCAAGCCCCACCGTTGGACTTTCTCCCAAGATTCGGCACTGTTCTAAATTTTGGCAGAAGTGGTACACAGGCAGCGACGATTAAATTTAATAAAGACTATACGCGATCGCTATATTTGGTAAATAACCAAGGATTGCAAAAGGAACTCACGAAAATTAATGGGTCTATTCTTGGCGCTCAGTTTGATCCACAAGAGAAGACTCTATATTGCTTGCTGACTGATGTTGAGCAAGATACTACCAAAAACATCTTCCGTGAGAAGCCATACCTCGCGGCAATTAATCTAGAAACAGCACAATTGCGAAGACTTTTAGAACTTCCATCACAGAGAGAAGTTCAATTCAAGATTGCTCCTGATGGTCAATCAATCCTCTTGAATTCTGCTCTCCCTAGTGAAAAAGACTCTTCTAACGCTCCTCCTATTTCCGAAGGTTCTGCTCAATCTTCTAGAAGTTCTCCCGCTCCCCAAGTGCCAACCCAATTGATTATGTTACCAATCAATAATCAATCTACAAATTCACCACAACCCGAAGTACTACCCATCTTCGGCACATTTCCACGCTGGTTCGCATAGCTTACAGCACAATGATACAATTCTTCCTTGTTAAGAAATGTTTGCTGTTTTATTAAGAAACGTGTGCAGTTGCCCTACATCCTACATTCAGCAGGTAGTTTATGACAAAAAATAATATTTACGAGATGAAGCCCCGAGGAATTGCAAAATGAGATTCTGCCTATCAGAGAGCTTAATCTAAAACTTAACATGGTCAAGAAAGACTAAATGAACAGAGAGAAAGCACTGAAGAAT
>JAYUSC010000457.1:0-3435 GCA_043755885.1 Pseudanabaena sp.
TCACTGCTCTAGAATCGGGAGCTATTCCTGTCACTATTGCCGCCAAAAATCCCGAAACTACAGCAACCGTCACCGCAAAGACTAGTGACAAAGATGTTGTCGCCGTACAACAGTTGCTAGCCAAACGCGGTTTTTACAATGGGGCGATTGATGGGATCAAGGGATCGCAGACAAATGCTGCGATCGCAGCGGCTCAAAAAAACTATGGCTTAACAGTTGATGGTGTTGCAGGCGCTCAAACTATGGCAGCGTTAGGAACCGATGCAAAACCATCCGCAGCACCCAATCCAACCACAACTAATCAAGCTGCGAATAATGTGGTTCCAGCTATTGACGGTGGAGTCGCCAACTTACAAAATTTGCTGACCGATCGCGGATTTTATAATGGACCAATTACAGGATTTTTAGGTACACGTACCAGAGATGCAATCATAGCCGCTCAAAAAGCCTATGGTCTAACTACAGATGGTGTGGCTGGAGCAAGAACGATCGCCGCTTTAGAATCAGGTGCGCCCAAACAACAAATTGCCGCCGTTAATGTCATACCAGCGCCAGTCGTCACACCAGCAGCACCAGTCACTGTCGCGCCAGCAGCACCAGTCACTGTCGCGCCAGCACCCACTGTCGCGCCAGCACCAGTCACTGTCACGCCAGCTATTCGCGTGGAACCAAAACCACAGGTAACACCCGCACCACAACCACAAGCCGTAGTCACACCGCAACCGACAATCCAAGCAACTCCTAAACCGACTACACCAGCAGTAGTCCAACCCACAACCGCCCCAGTGGTGAAGCCCACAGCACCTGCCGCATCCGCAAACACACAAGTCGCAGAGTTACAACGATTACTGTCTCAGCGAGGTTTTTACACAGGCAAAGTCGATGGTGTATTGAACGCCGAAACCCGTAATGCGATCGTTAGAGCGCAAAACTTTTACACAATTAGCCCTGCTGATGGCTCACCAAGCAATAAACTGATTGATAGTCTGAGCAAAGACACATTTATTTCTGAAGGCAATTAAGTCAAATGCGGTTCCGTAACCTTGCCATTAATATAGGTGCGATCGCAATTTTGGGCGCGATCACCCTCAGTTTGCAGTTCCCCAAGCTCAATCAACGATTGACTGGGCAAAACATAGAAGAAACTCGTAAGGCGGTTAGAGACGAAGAAGCTCGTCTCAAGCTAATTCGGCAGTTACCGTCACGCGGATTTGGGTTTAATAACCTGATTGCCAACTTTGCTTTTCTGCAATTTTTGCAATACTTTGGTGATGACGTTGCCAGAAATAACTTTCAAACGGGGTATAGCTTAAGTCCGCTTTATTTTGCCAACATTATCGATCGCGATCCCAGATTTGCCACTAGTTATATATATATGTCAGCTAGTGTGTCGATGTTTGCGGGAGTTCCGAGTAAAGCGATCGCAATTTATAGTCAAGGTTTGAAATCGCTAAATCCCGATCAACAGCCTAGTGCTTATGTGGTTTGGAGATATAAAGCAACCGATCAACTATTGTTTTTAGGTGATGCGAAAGGAGCGAGAGAGTCTTATCTGAAAGCTGCGGAATGGGCTGATAAGGCAAGCTTGTCAGGCAAAAAAATGGTCGAAGACCCCAAAATTTCGGCTGAGTCATCTCGCCAATCTGCACAATGGCTCGAAGGAGAAAGAGATCTAACTAAGGCTCAAGTTGGGGCTTGGTCATTAGTTTTACAAAATGCTACAGATAAAAAAACCGTCGAGATTATTGCTCAAGAGCTAGATAAATTGGGTATGAAAATTGAGATTATAAATGGCGCACAAGCGATTGTGCGGAAATAACAAGAAAGGGACGCGTTGCGCCCCCTTTCTTGTTTAATTAGCAGTTAGCCATTTCTGGACATTTAAGCGTTGAATCACACCAAATACGAGTAAATCGAGAGGTGCCTTGCGCTCATCGATCAAGAATGGCTCAATCGTACTAGGCGATCGCCCAGCATCAGCGCAGGAAAAAGCCTTCTGACCATTGAGATCTGCCTTAGAAAAATAAACTGTAAACTGACGTAAACCTTGCGCCCAGATTCCACGCACTTGAGAATTGCCAAACTCCAATTGCAAATCATCTACGCCTTGCTTACCAAAAGCTTTGGTTAAGGCGGGTAGATAATGCTGGTTAATAAATTCGTCAAAGGGCAACTCTTCGATCGCAGGTGGCTTTACAGCAGGTTTTGCCTTTGGCTCTTCAGAAGTTGGTGCAGTGGTTTCAGACATAATTTTTGAAATATTACTAAATAACTTTAAAAAGTAGACGACGCTTCGCGTCGTCTACACTACTGGGCTTCAGTATTCACAATCTGGGGTAGTCCCATACTGTAGTTAAGCGATCGGTGATTGAGGTTGTAGGTAACTTCGCCTTGCTGCAATAGCGATCGCACAAAATGCTCTAAATCTGAACCAATCCGACGCAAGTTGTAATCGGTCAAATCAGCACCTTTATAGTCTGCTACAAGCTCATCAAACTTGCGATAAACCTTTTGCAGAGCGCCATCTGTCCAGTTAAGTTCATTGTCAGGATCAACATCTATAGTCAGCATGTTTTCGCTATCGATCAGTTCATCATTCTGCTCCTCAACAATGGCAGCATAAATCTGAATATGACGGGTTGTAGATTTGAGCGGCATAAAGGTATGTGACTTGGGTAAGTAAGTATTTAGAACTAACTTTAGATTATTGCAAATTTTCGAGGATTGCTAAAAATTTAATATTGCGTCAATCTTAGATTTAGGCGATCTCATTAACTCAAACCCGTACAATTAATTGTACGGGTTTGGGTTTCTCAATGAAAATCCTTGAAAATCCTTAATGCGCGTGAGGCAGGAGCTAACTTGTTCAGCTTAGTTGAGCAAGTTAACAAAGATCATTTACCAAGCATTTATTACTAGTCGGAAAGCTAAATCTGATTGGGAAAGCATACAGGAAAATCTCTATCTACAATTTACACCCAATCTAGTTGAGTCAATTAGAGCCGCCGAACAAATGAATGATTGGGTTTCTGAAGATGAATTTTTAGGAGCCTTAAATGGATTGGAAGATTGAATTTCGCCGTAGTGTGTTAAGGAGGCAAGAAAGCTGAAGTCTGCCAATTTGGATTTTAACCTCAAATTTTTGCTAGAAATCCTAAAACAGAATCCTTATGAACCTCCCTATGAGAAACGTTCAGGCAACTTGAAAGGATATTGTTCAAGACGAATTAATGTCAAACATCGTTTGGTTTATGCAGTCAATGAGGAACCTAAAACCACTAGAATTATTTCTGTATGGTCACACTATGAATAGCATTAGCAGATGGAAAAACACTTCAAGCTGACGATCAGCCTGTGAAACTCGTAAGGCAATAAAATCTAAATTAGAGGCGGCGAGTGCCGCCTCTAATTTAGGGAATCAGATCGAGAAACATA
>JAYUSC010000458.1:0-8127 GCA_043755885.1 Pseudanabaena sp.
GAACCGAGCGCGCCAGGCTCTCGCGCCATGCCGAAGCAGCCAAAGCCATGGACTATATGTTGAAGCGCTGGATAGCGTTCACGCGCTTTCTCGAAGACGGGCGCATTTGTCTTCTCGCCACGAGTTCTCCACCATGTCGCTTTCCCGCCTATTGGTGACCGTTCTAAACCGTCTTCAGCCATCTGCGGAGACGGTTATGCTTGTTTCTGCGATCGCAGTGGGCGTAATCAGTGGTACTGGTGTGACCCTATTTCGCAAGCTGATTTTATTTACCCAAGAATTTTATTGGCATAGAGTAGCCGTAGTTCTTAGCAATCAGTGGTCTTGGGCGATCATCTTTATTCCGATGATTGGAGCGCTAGTGGTTAGCCTTTTACGCTTCAAATTAGATCAATTAGATCAAGCCGAAGCTAAGGCTTCTAATCGAGAGCTAGGGTTATCGTATTCGCAGGTTCCTTTAAAAACTGTAGCGGCGGCTCTTTCACTGGGCGCGGGAGCTTCGCTTGGACCTGAGGGACCAAGTGTGGAGCTAGGTAGCAATATTGGATCATTGCTGGGGCAAATGCTGCAATTTTCCAGCGAAAGAATTCGGTTGTTGATTGGAGCGGGGGGAGCCGCAGGATTAGCCGCAGGTTTTAATGCGCCGATCGCAGGTGTGTTTTTTGCCTTAGAAGTATTGCTACGCGATTCCTATCGCACCAATAAATCCAGCCCCAATTCTGATGTCAGTGTTGTGGTTATTGCTTCGGTAATTTCGGCGCTGGTCTCCCAGATTAGCCTCGGTGAGCGACCCGCTTTTAGCCTGCCTGTCTACGAGGTACGCAGCTATTGGGAGTTACCGCTATATCTTGGTTTGGGTGTGTTAGCTAGTGTCGTCGCGGTGCTATTTACTCGTGCGATCAAACAAGCCAAGAAGTTTTTTGCAGGGGAATGGGCGATCGCACCATTTATGCGGCATCTGTCCATGCCGATTAAGCTGCTAATTGGTGGGCTATGTGTGGGAATTATTACCTTAACTTTTCCTGAAGTAATTGGGATTGGTTATGAGACCGTGGAATCAATCTTACAAGATACTCCCTTCACGATTCCTTTGTTAATCACTTTGTTGGTAGTTAAGCTTTTACTGACGGCGATTAGTTCGGCTAGTGGCTTTGTAGGCGGAATTTTTGCACCATCGATTTTCTTAGGAGCCGTGCTGGGTAGTTTGTATGGACAAGCGATCGCATATTTTTTACCCGCCTCGATCCCGATCGCAGCATCTCCCGCCTACGCGCTAGTCGGCATGGCGGCAGTTTTAGCAGGCACAGTTCGCGCCCCTTTAACATCGGTGTTGCTATTATTTGAAATGACCCGTGACTACCGCATTGTTTTACCACTGATGGCGGCGGTGGGACTTTGTGCATGGGTACTTGACCAAATTGACACCTCAAAATCCTCAGATCGGATGATCATGCAATGGTCGGGCTTGCCAGCCGATATCGAGGTCTTAGAAAAAATTAAAATCGCCGAAGTGATGACCCTCAATCCCGCCTCGGTCAAATATTCGATGCCATTGCTCCAAGCTGCACAATTTATTACCAGTGGCTATCATCACAGCGCCCTCGTATTTGATGATATTAACCACTTACAAGGTATTCTCACCACTCAAGATATTAAGCGCATTCTCTCTGCACCCACAGGCGATCGTCCGATCGAAGAATTGACTGTACAGAATATTTGCACCAGCGAGGTACTCTGCACATTTGCCGACGAATCTCTTGCTGAAGCCCTAAAACGCATGGCAGCTAGGGATTTGCGGCAGATGCCCGTGGTTGATCGCCACCAGCCCAAGCGGGTAATTGGGATGGTCGATCGCCTAGCAATTACAACAGCTTATAATACGGCACTAACAAAACGAGCGATTGCTGCTAGAATTACAGCGACTAAATCGACTGTACTTATTACTAATAATACTCATCCCGCTATAACTAATGGTTCTATGAATGTTTCTGGTAATATTTCTAGCAATATTGCTAATGACAAGAGCAACAATAAAGACAATAATTTAAGTAATTTAAATAATTCTCTAAGTAACACTTTAGATAGCACTTTAACTAATAACTTAAACAAAGAGTCAGATATTCAGAGTTCTGAGGCGATTTCCTCTTAAAATTTACGCAGAGAGAGATTTTCTTAAATATCTGGTCAATTAGCCCAAACAAGGATGTCATGGATAGCGAAGAAATACTAATTGAATTTGTGGGAAACAGCGATCGCGCTAATGGTGGGGCGATTAAATCGATCAGCACCACGAAGATTAAAGACAGCATTCAAAGACTTGCTAGCTTAGTTCAGCAGCTCGCTACAGACAGTGCGCCAAGTCAAGCTAATGGGTTAGCGCTGGATGAGGTCGAAATCTCAATTAAGCTCACAGATGCGGGTGAAGCGATTTTATTGGGTGATGGTCAAAGCCATGGAACCATGACTTTACGGTTTCGGCGCTCCAATAAAGTACTGGCGATCACTAATGACGAGATACATACCCAATCACAACCACTCTTATCGAATACAGGCGTTGACTATACCAAGTTAAGGGCTTTGCTATCTAGTGGTAAATGGCAAGAAGCAAATCAAGAGACATGGAATGTGATGTGTCAGGCTGCACATAAAAATATTGGTTCGGTACTGACAACTGAGGAGGTTAAGCAAATTTCCTGTGACGACCTGCAACTGATTGATAATCTTTGGCGGCAGCATAGTAAAGGGCGCTATGGATTTAGCGCTCAAAACCAGATCTATATGTCATCAATTCTTGGATAAATAAATGGACATAATTAATTACCAACCGCAACCTTACAAGTTTGGGTAATTTATTTTAGACAGCTAGCAATTTCATAAGTAAGTTGTTGGAATTAAACGTAGGATGGGTTAGCGATCGCGTAACCCATCATTGACAACTAATTGATGCATTTTAATGCGTTAAATGCGTTAATTGATGCGTTACGTTTCACTAACGCATCCTACATTTAATTAAGCCTTCCTACTTATAGCAATTTCACGATCAACTCACAAGGCAAATCATCAGGGGTTAGTGTCATGGATCAGGATAAGCAAAAACAGATTACAGGCTATTTTATTGAGGAAGCTAAGGAGCATCTCCAGACCATTGAGTCAGGGCTGCTCGATTTAGAATCATTGATGGGTAACTCTGAGGCAGTAAACGAGATATTCCGAGCGGCTCACTCAATTAAGGGTGGGGCAGCCATGTTGGGATTTAGTAGCATTCAGCATGTGGCGCATAACTTTGAAGATTATTTCAAAGTTATGCGTGAAAATACGAACTTTAAAATCGATCAAGATTTACAGACACTTTTTTTACAAGCTTTTGACAAGCTGCAAGAGTTGGTCGAGCATTTGCAGAGTCCTTATGGGCTGACCAAAGATGCTGTTGATAATGTGATGGCAGGTTCTGATCAAATTTTTGCCAATCTCAAAAAGCATCTCCAAAATCTGATTGCAGGCAAAGAAACTCAGGGCGCTCAGTTGGTGGGACAACCCAAGGTTGATTCAAGGGGAATGTTATCGGCATTTCAGTCAGAAGTTCCACTCAAGTTGCGAAATATGCTGGAGTTATTTAAGCAGCCTGATAGCCCTCGTAGTCGCCAAAATCTAGGTGTAATTTGTACTCAATTACAGCAAGTAGGCGATCGCTTTGGTCTAGTACCTTGGTCTGAGCTGATGGAATCGGTGAGCGCGGCGATATCAAATCCTAACAATCAATTTCGCGCTCTTGCACCAATTCTGATTAAGGAAATCAAACAGTCTCAGGAGCAAGTTTTAGCTCAGAAAGCTCATCAAATCAAAGCATCACCACAGTTATTACAACTACTCTCTGCTAATTTAACAAGTAGTACTGAATCTTTCACAGCACCACTCACAGCACCGCTCACAATGCCACTGAAAGCGACTAAAATCGCTTCTGAGAATACTTCGGCTGATGAAGTGAGTAAGATCTTTGGTGCGGTGATCGAAGAAGATAAGGCGATGAAAGGTTGGCAAACCTTTAGCGATCGCGTTGGGTGGAGACAAAATGGGACTTGGATCGCCTCGAATACTCCCACTCCTGCGACTGCTCCTGATGGGCATTTTCCTACGCCACTGTGGCTGGCTGGCTGGCATCAGGCTAAGGACTCTAAAGCAAAAGAGTTTCAGGCTCAGTATGCTGCGTTGTTAGCCAAGATTGCTAACTGTAATATCAATTAATCATCGTAATCAAGATAGGCGGCGCAAAGCTCCGCCTATCTTGATCGCAAAGTTTTACCATTTACTTTAAGGAGGTTCTATTCTGTGAGGAGTTTGTTTGCTACAGTTTTGGCGATAAGTGCTAGTACATCAGCATTACCCGCGATCGCAAATCCGATCGCAAATCCGATATCTAGTCAAATCTCAAAAAGCTCTATACCTGCTGAAAAGCTCCAGAACTCTGACTCTAATCAATTCAGACAACGATCTCTTAATCTTGTTAAGCAGATTCCCGCAGATGCGATCGGCTTAGTGATGGTGGATCTAGATGCAAGCTCTTGGCAGATGTTAGGAAGTCCTCCATCTATCAGCCCAATTTCGGCAATCGACAAATTACTAGTCTTTTTTGGGCAATCCCTGCCCATCTCGATTGCCGAGGATATTCAACCTTGGTTGGGCAAAGAAGTGGCGATCACTTTCGTTGGGAATACTGACAACAAACTTGAGTTAGCTTTTACCGCTATATCGACTATTGCTGATAGTAAGAAGTTTGAGCTTTTCATTGAAAAGTTAAAAGGGCTTGATTTGCCAAAACCCACTGAAACTCTATATCAAAATGTCAAAATTCTAGAATGGCAATTAGAAGAAAAGTCGGTTGGTGACAAGAAGTCTGTAGTTTCTCAGAAATCGAAATCACGGAATTCGCTGCTATCTTCGCTGCGGTTGAAAGAACACGAGCTTCCAAATACGAATGATCAAGAAGAGGAATCTGATGGAAATGAGCCGATTCCACCTAGCATTCCTGATTTTAGCATCAAGAAATTTGCGATCGCAAAGTTACCAAGTGGGATTGCCGTAATTGCATCTGATCGTCAAATGATCGAGAAGATGATTGACCTCTCGGTTGAGAGTCCTGAGCAGAAGTTGCTATCTCTAGCTGATCACCCACTGTTTTTGCGATCGCTAAATAATCCTTTGTGGAATAAATCGCTGATTGCAGGTTATGGTGATTTCAAAGAGCTAGGTAAAATTTCTGAACTTTTGGCGGCAGATTTACCAGAGACTTCTGAAATCCCAGGATTTAGTCGTCAAGAATATCTTGACGGCTTGAAATATACTTTGTCACAGTACAGCAGCTTTGATCTGTTTACATGGATAACGCCAAAAGGGCTTCGTAGTCAAAGTAATAGCTATTTCTCGGAATTGCGATCGCCTAGCATCAAGGACACAAACACTCGCGATCGACTGTTATCACATTTGCCTGCAAATATCTATGGAGCGATTACTAGTCGCAATCTCAATCGTCAGTGGCAATGGTTTGTGGAGGAGTCAAAGCAGCAATCGACCTACAAGATTCTTGTCGAAGGCGTGCGAATGCTCACTCCTTTGATTGCTGGTTCTGGATTAGATCTCGACATTGAGAAAGATATCATCTCTTGGATTGATGGAGAATATGCAGTTGTCGTATTCGCTAGTGATCGCTCAGCTTTTCAAGAGATCGGTGTTGATTTTACGATGGGAGCATTAATTCGTACATCAAAACCCGAAGCAGCGAATGCTACTCTGTCTAAATTGACCAAATATTTTGGCAATTTAGACAAAGAATTTTTGCAGGTAAAAAAGCGCCAAGTGGGCGCTACTGTTCTGACCAGCTTTGAGTTTCCTGATCAGCGTGTAAGTGGTAAAACCCAAAGCATTTTTGCCTATGGTTGGCGCGATCGCCAGACTTTAATGCTGACATTGGGAGCGAATACAGCCTCAGCTTTTATCCCAATTCCCAAACCTGCTCTTGCTGAATCAGAGATGTTTCGCGATGCGATCGCCGATATGCCACAGCCGAACTTTGGTTATTTTTATCTAAATGTTAATGCGATCGCTAAACAAGTGGCGAAGTTTTATATATTTTCGCAAAGCTGGACTCCTCCTGACACAACAAGTGCTAAACCAGAAATACCTGAAATGCTTCAAAAGGCAATTGATCGGCTTGGCGGTGCAGTTTTTGTCTACTCCGAAACTAGCGATCGCTTCCAATCTGATTTCTTCCTCGGAATGAATCCATAAAATAAAGATGGCGCAACGCGCCATCTTTATTTAAAAATATACCAACGATTATGATGGTTTAACAGATGTCCAATATATCCGCTCAACTACAAAAATTAGTAATCGCCAGTGGTAATGCTGGCAAAGTAGAAGAGTTTCGCACTTATTTAGCAGACTTTGGCGTAACCTTGATTCCCAAACCTGACGATCTTGATGTCGAAGAGACGGGTGCGACTTTTATTGCGAATGCTCATCTAAAGGCTTCTCAGGTTGCGATCGCAACGGGCGAATGGGCGATCGCCGATGACTCTGGGCTGGAAGTAATGGCACTTAATGGCGCTCCAGGAGTACTTTCAGCTAGATATGCCGACACAGATAGCGATCGCATTAATCGAGTTTTAGCAGAACTTAAGGATCAGGCTAATCGTGACGCGCAGTTTGTTTGTGCGATCGCGATCGCTTCACCAGATGGTGCGATCATTGCCGATGCAGTTGGACTTTGCAAAGGTGCGATCGCAGAGGCTCCTAGAGGGAATGGTGGATTTGGCTATGATCCGATTTTCTTAGTGCCAGATTTTCAGCAAACCTTTGGTGAAATTCCACCAGAAGTCAAAGCTAAAATTAGCCATCGCGCCAATGCCCTTGCCATACTGCGCGATAAACTACAGGATTTGACAAAATAGAAAGGCGGCGCGAAGCGCCGCCTTTCTATTCGAGAAACATTAGAGGTTGCGCTACATTATTTCTGGTAATGATCTCAATCAGTTCCTGCTTAACTTCTTTAGCTTGCTCATTATCAATTTGACAAGTCCCCGCATTCGCATGACCGCCGCCTTCATACCTCAGCATCAACTCACCAATATTAATTGGACAGGTACGATTGAGAACTGATTTGCCAGCAGCAAAAACAGAATTCTGCTTTTGCCTTCCCCACATTTGATGAATAGATATATTACAATCAGGATAGAGGGCGTAGATCATAAAACGATTGCCAGCATAGATCGTTTCTTCATTCTGCAAGTTAACAATAACCAGCTTATCGTAGATTTCTGCACAGCTCTGAATCTGTTTTTTAAAGATCTCCTGCTGCACAAAAAATAGTTCTACTCGCTCCTTAATATTGGGAAGTTCCATAATTTTTGCAATAGTCATGATCCGAAAAGCTTCCACCAACTCCATCATCAAGGCATAGTTGGAAATTGTAAACTCACGAAATCTTCCCAATCCTGTCCGTGAGTCCATCAAAAAGCTCAACAATACCCATTCTTGGGGATGGAGAATATCATCAATATCAAACTGAGCCGAATCGCATTTATCTACCGCTAGCATCATCGCTTGGGAAATATGTGGAAACTTTAATTTGCCACCATAGTAGTTGTAGATAACTCTTGCTGCTGATGGTGCTTCACCCTCGATAATATGATTGTCAGGGGTATCATAAATCCGCATCGTCTCACTCATATGGTGATCAAAGACTAAATGTGCACCCTCTATATATGGCAAGTTAGTCAAAATATCGCGATCGCAGACTTCGACCTTACCATCTTGCACGTCTTTAGGATGGACGAATAGGATCTCATCGATCATATCTAGTTCTTTGAGCAATACAGCGCTGACAACTCCGTCAAAGTCACTACGGGTAATTAATCGATATTTTTTGGTTGCGTCTGACATAAATCTGAGGCTCTAGATAATCTTGCAAATATGATGATTTCATCACTAACTATAGCTCTTTGCGCTCTAACTAAGTAGGTAGGTGCAATTAAATATAAAATCTCAAGAAGCTGATTTGCCCGCTTTGCGGGCGAATCAGCTTCTTTAGGTTCTGGTTTTAATTATGCCTACTCCCTTCCCACCCAAAGAACA
>JAYUSC010000459.1:0-8097 GCA_043755885.1 Pseudanabaena sp.
CAAGATTGGCAAGCCGTAGCCATCTTCGCCAAACACAACAGCGAACCACCACCCGACAAATTCTGCCAAGAACTAATCACCTTGGGGCGAATTAAGCGCGTATATCTAGAAGACTTACGACAAGAAACAAATTCACATGGAATCGAGATAATTCAGCTAATTTTAGCATCAGAGAAAAAAGCACCAACAATGGCAAGAAAACTAGCTGAAAAAATCGAACAAGAAACAAATACCGGCTCTTCTGAGTATATGGGGATAAGCAAATCTAATGAGAAAGACAAGCAAGTAATCTAGATCTAAAGTTTATAAAATTCACAAAGCCATAAGCTTGGCGTTTAATTAGTTTAATACGGTTATTAATACCCTCCATCACACCACTAGAAGTACGGTTCAAAAAGTAATTACAAATATTGTCTAGATGATTACGAATGGTTTCTAAAACTGCTCCATAGACAACCTTAGCTTTTTGAATCCAAGCTTTCAATTGTTCGTGACCATCTTCAGGAGTTTTGCAAGTCTCAAAAATAGTTCTGAAGTCTTCTTTTAGAGTATAGGCTAATCGTAAACGTTTAGAATACTTTAAGATATCTTCGAGCTTAACCTTTTGCTCCTCAGTTAAGTCAATATTATTTTTCAACAAAATAAATCGAGAGCCTTTAATTTTAATTCCAGTTGATTTACGCAGTTGATTTAACTCTTTAATTACTGGTTGCATGACATGAAATCGGTCAATGACAATTTTGGCATTTGGGAATACCTCTTTCACCACTTTTGGGAACCCTCCCCACATATCAACACTCACCTCTTCAACTTTTTCTCTTACCTCAAGTGTTTGCTGTTTAAGGATTTCAATAATATCTTCTTGTTTATGGCTATCAATTACTTCTAACAATTCTCCCAAATCAATATTCGACACAACCGTAACAAAATCTCCATGCCCTTTACGTTGACTCACTTCATCAATACTGATTCGTTTGACGATTTCCCAGCTATCCTTTTTTTTTAAAGAAAACTGGTGTTTGAAAATTCCTTGTACTTGATCCCAACTCAAAAATTCATCTCGACTTACTTGTTCTATGCTCGTATTTTGCACTCGTTGATAAACATACTCCTCATACCTTTGGGTATAACGCCGCTCCCAATCTGCGAAAGGTAAGATTTCTGTGAAATACTTTTGACACTGATGACAATAAAACTGACGGCGTGGCGTATCTAAGTAAACTACTTTGCCAAATACTGCTAAGTCTCGAATCAGCATTGGTCGATTTTGCTTCAATTCATCACTCGCCATATTACAATGAGGACAATTACTTTTATCATGCAAAAATCGCAACTTTAAGGTGATTTTCTCCTCTTCTTGTTTACAACTTTCAACGGTTGTATTCGGTAGATTTAGTAAGCTGTCTAGATATATATCCATGTCTGATAATTATTTGTGATTGTATCTTATTATACACTTATCCCCGTGATCTCAGAAGAACCGGCTGTTTTTCCTTCTGCATCAAGACATTAATAGCTTCTTCTATTTTTGCTCTTGAATCTTCTTGAATATTTTGTAGTCCTATGTATTCAGAGTTAAATTTAAATTTTTTCAATTCTTCTTGCAACGCAGGGCGAAATTTTTCTAAACTCTCTGTATTGGAGCCTCTAATAATACCAATACAAATTGGCTTGTTTTCAGAGAACTTGCTTGCTCTTTTATAAACACCGTTCAGTTTTAAACTACTCAACATCTCATCATGCTTGCCGATTTTGGAATTACCAAAACAGAGATTTGAGCTAAAGTTTAGACTTTCAGAATTCAAGAATAAATCTAATTTTTTCTGAGAAGTGTAAGCACCTTGGATAAAATTTTGCCTCTTAGCAATTTCAGCAATAGCTCTTATTAGTTCAGAACGTAACTTGGGTTCTATTTTTAAAATATTTAATGCTTTCTGAGAATCTACACCAAAGCGTTGATAGTCTGCTGATCGAATAACAATCTTTAAAGCACTTGCAAGATAGTCGTAACGAGATTTTCCAACGGAAACAACTAATTCATCATCAGGTGCATTAGTAATCAGAGCTTTTGATTCAGGCTTTTTAGTTAAGCTCAAAAGCCTCGTTCTGTGATCGATAAGTTGACCTGTTATGGCGACAATTTCATCTTTTAAGGTAGATCCCTTATCTTCAACCATTATTCCTAATAACTGATTAAGATCAGAACTTTTTTCTGCATAGGTTTTGAAGTCTTCTTTGTAGATTAAATTTGATTGAACCGAAATAGAGATAGATGGATTGTTATTGACCACCCACGCTTTTACACCATAAGTTCTCTCTATTTTCGCTCTACCAAGATCGTGATTCTTGTGAGATAGCATCAGCTTGATTTCTCTTTGAATATCTGAGAACAAACCAAAAGCCACAAAATCCGCTTGGGATTGAGGTGTAATTTCAAAATCTGCATCTTGATTTAATCCTTGTAAATTCTTGTAAACATCAGGATGCTCTTGCCAAAGGACTTGTACAATATTTTTGATTTCGAGATTGGAGATTAATTTATCTCCAACAATTTTGTTTTCGCTCCATACCCAATGACCACCAAATTCAGCCTTTAATCTGTATGAAAATTTCCAGCCAACAGTAGAAATATCTTTGTGGTCTGTTATCAACTTGTAAGCATAAAGTGTTGGTAAAGCTAAAAGATTAACAGGAAAAACTTCGGTAAATATTGTTGCCATTGAAAAAACAATTGATTGTATTGGATTAAATTCGGCAGAAGATTATTAAGTATAAATTGGATTTGATTTTTCTTCAATAAAAAATGTAGCTCTCGGCTCCACCCCTTCAGGATCAGTCGCCATAAACATTACCCGCAAAGGGCGATCGCAAATCTCCATTTTTTTGTCGATCGTCTTATTTACCCATCGCACAGGCACAACTTTGAGAGCAGTGCGATCGATCGCAAATCCTTCTTTGTCTCACTGCTGGGATGCAACTCGATACAAAAAATTTGCACAAACTACTCCCAAAATTTTTGGGTAAGTAAAATGTCAACATCACGGCTAAATTGCCATTGATCGGGAAACAAAACTTGCGGATAATCTTCACTCACTTCTGTTAGAGATTCTTGCCAAGCGCGATCGAAAGCCTCCACAAAAAAACGTTTCAAACTTGGCGACTGCTGCAAAGCAATTCTCAAATGGCGGCGCTGTTCGCGAATCGTAATTTCCCAACCGCGATTATCATAATCATTCTGGACATACAAGCGCTTCAACAAATGCGCCAACAATACCCCCAAGCGACTCTCAATCTCTGCCCGATCGCGTCCCGCCACAATCTCTAACTCCTCAATTAAATAAAATATATCTAAGCCCTGAAAGTCACGCACTTTTAGCCGTGCGATCGCATCCTCAAGCCATAGATATTGATCGCGATCGTAAAGTGACAATTTGGTAATTGTTTGAGTCATAAATTTAACTCTCCAAAATCTTACGGATTTGCTCAATTGTCGCATTTTCAAGCAGGATGCGATCACTCATGATTTTTGAGACCCAATTTTTTAACTTACACAAAAGCTCAAAAGGTTTGGCGGCGCGAAGTGCCGCCAAACCTTTTTGGGCTTTTAGAGTTACTACAGCTATATTTCTGAAAATCGCGATAAAATCTTAGTCTAGTTGCAGCAATTTATTTTAAAATCCCGATCGCATGATTTTCCCTGAGTATTCTGACTTTATTGAGCTTGCTAAGCAGGGCAACTTTGTGCCTGTGTATATGGAACTGGTTGCGGATCTCGATACACCTGTGTCAGCTTGGTATCGCGTCTGCCAAGGTCAGCCCTATAGCTTTTTATTAGAGTCAGTCGAGGGCGGCGAAAGACTGGGGCGCTATAGTTTGTTGGGTTGCGATCCTTTATGGGTGTTAGAAGCAAGAGGCGATCGCACTACCCAGACATTTCGTGATGGCAAGGTGAAAGAATTTACTGGCAATCCGTTTCAGCATTTAAACAATTGCCTTGCCACTATTAAACCCGTGCATTTGCCAGAGTTGCCGCCGAGTTTGGGTGGATTGTTTGGTTATTGGGGCTATGAATTAATTAATTGGATCGAGCCGAAAGTACCTGTTTATGCTTGCCAAGAAGGTGACACGCCTGATGGTGTCTGGATGCAGGTGGATAGTTTGCTGGTCTTCGATCAGGTCAAGCGTAAAATTTGGGCGATCGCCTATGCGGATTTGAGTAACGGCGAGACTCCTGAATTTGCTTATCAATCGGCTTGCGATCGCTTAACCGTGTTGGTCGATAAATTGCGATCGCCCCTCGATCGCCAAAAAACGGCGATTACTTGGACAAATCCGCGCTTGCAGCCACCTGTGAGTTATACGAGCAATATCACTCGCGAGAAATTCTGCAAAGCTGTCGAACAGGGCAAAGAGCATATTAAGGCTGGCGATGTTTTCCAAGTCGTTCTTTCGCAAAGGTTAACGACTGAATTTAAAGGAGAACCATTCAGTTTGTATCGCTCTTTGCGCGTGGTCAATCCTTCGCCTTATATGGCTTTCTTCAACTTCAAAGATTGGCAGCTCATTGGCTCCAGCCCTGAAATCATGGTCAAAGCAGAAGTAATTGATGGAGTCTCACACACAGTTTTACGCCCGATCGCAGGAACGCGCCCTAGAGGAGCCACACCTGCGGAAGATGCCGAACTTGCCAAAGATTTACTTGCTGATCCCAAGGAAGTTGCGGAACATGTAATGCTGGTGGATTTAGGTCGCAATGATCTTGGTCGCGTTTGCAAAAGCGGCACGGTGAAAGTCGATGAATTAATGTCAATCGAGCTTTATTCCCACGTAATGCATATCGTCAGCAATGTCGTCGGCGAGATTCGTCCCGAAAAAACCGCTTGGGATTTGCTTCAGGCTTGCTTCCCTGCGGGAACAGTCAGTGGTGCGCCGAAAATTCGGGCGATGGATATTATTCATAACTTGGAATGCGATCGCAGAGGTACTTATGCGGGAGCCTATGGCTATTATGATTTTGAAGGTCAGCTTAATACAGCGATCACGATTCGGACAATGGTCACGAAGGATGGAACTGCTACTGTGCAAGCTGGCGCTGGTGTAGTTGCCGATTCTGACCCTGAGAAAGAGTATCAAGAAACCTTGAATAAAGCAAAAGGAATGTTGGAATCGTTGCGCTGTCTGGGTTAATTAGAAATTAATCTGTAGGGTCACCCTACAGATTAATTTCTGCAAGTGGCTTAGGCTAAGATTGATAATCAGGCAAGGCAGGTTAATTTAATGAATGAAATCATGTTTATTATCGAAGATGCAGATGAAGGTGGCTTCATTGCTCGTGCTTTAGGTGCATCTATTTTTACGGAAGCTGATTCTTTAGATCAGCTATATGAGATGATTCGCGATGCTGTTCGATGTCATTTTTCTGATGCAGAGATTATTTGCAGAATAAGTAGTTAATTGAGGTGTGCTAATGCTAGTTCAAACGAAACGCTTCACGATCGCAGAATATCATCGCCTTGATGAAATTGGTTTTTTACAAAAAAGAGGTCACGAGGATCGCACTGAGTTAATTAGAGGAGAAATCGTATTTATGGCTGCGAAGGGAACAAAGCATACTGTTTGTTGCAGTAATGTCAATCGAGAGTTAAACAAATTGGTTGGAGATCGCGCAATTATTCGTTGCCAAGATCCAATTTTATTGCCGCCTGATAGTCAGCCTGAGCCTGATTTTGCAATTGTACGCGATCGCCCTGACCAATACTTAGATGGACATCCTCTACCTGAAGATATTTTGTTGGTGATTGAAATTGCCGATTCTTCGCTAATTTACGATCGCGATATTAAAGGCGCGATGTACGCAGAAGCAGGAATTAGCGATTATTGGTTATTTAATTTGAGCGATAATCGATTGGAGGCTTATAGTGAGCCTTACTGTGATTCTCAAGGGAAAGGGAACTATACTCAGAGAAGATATACTTTCTCACATCAATCAATCTCTATACCTACTTTTCCTGATTTACAAATAGAACTTAGCAAAATCTTGTCAAATATTAGCTCGAATTTTACATAATGACGAAACCTCTATTGATTGTTGGTAGTGATACAGGTGTTGGTAAGACAGTATTAACTGCGGCTTTGGCGGCTTATTGGTTGACCTATTGCGATCGCAATGCATCCCCAAATACACCTAGTACCTCACTAGGTATTTATAAGCCTTTGCAATCGGGATCAGGCGATCGCGAGTTTTATAATCAGACTTTTAATCTTTCGCAAACCCTTGCTGAGATTACACCTTTGTATTTTGAAACGCCGATCGCACCTGCGATCGCAGCTTATAAAGAAGGCAAAGGAATTGATTTGGCTTTGATTTGGCAACAGTTCCAAAAGCTGCAAAAGCAGAAGGAATGTTTGCTAGTTGAGTCTTTGGGCGGATTAGGTTCGCCAATTACGGATGAGTATATCGTCGCGGATTTGGCGCGAGATTGGGCTTTGGAGACAATTTTGGTTGTGCCTGTGCGCTTGGGCGCGATCTCTCAGGCGATCGCAAATGTTGCCTTGGCAAATATGCAAAAAGTGAAGCTCCGAGGAATTGTGTTGAGTTGTTCTCAAGTTTATACTCCCGAAGAAATTGAAGAACTTGCACCGCCACAGATGATTTCGCGACTCGCTTCTATTCCTGTTTTAGGGATTCTGCCCCATGTGAAAGATTTGCATGATATTTCGCAATTGGCGCGTGCTGCTTCAGAATTAGATATAGAAAGAATTTTGATTTAGTAACTGCGATCGCAAATAAGCCCGCACTTGAGTGCAGGGCTATGAGGCGCATACTAATGATATAAATGAAGCTATGTATGATCGCCTTACTTCTGTAGCTTATCTCAAGCAAATTTCTGCTGATCACCAAAATGATGATCGCAGCAAAATTGTGGCGACCTTGGGCGATCGCCCGATTACTTTGGGACGCGATCCGATTTGTGAAATTGCGATCGATCTGAATATTTATGGCTCCGTGTCGCGTCGTCATGCTGAGATTCGTCCCATTTTTGCGGAGCAGAACAATAGGCAAGATGTGAGCCAAAAGTTTGAGGGTTGGGAAATTTGCGATCTTGATAGTGCCAATGGCACGTTTATCAACGATCGCCGTTTAGATGGTTGCTATGCTCTCAGGCATGGCGATCGCATTCAATTAACTAAAGATGGTCCCCAATTTATATTTGAACTAGAGGCTAGCGCTGAGACAACTTTAGGAACTAATTACAAACTGCGTCCGCGATCGCAAATTACGAGCATCACCCTGACGAAGCTATTACCGATTTTCTCAAAGGATAACAATATCTGGAAAAAAGCCTATCTCTTGCCTGGGATTGCGACCGTGGGCTTTGTGGTGATGATGTTTGCTTTTTTGGGGCAGCCGCAATTATTTAATCTGACGATTTCGGTATATATCAGCCTCGCCGCCTATTATTTTGTCTATCAACTTTGTGGAAAGAATAAGCCTTGGTGGGTGATTTTAGGCGCGGCGGTATTTACGGCTTTGATTCTCCGCAGTCCCATTTTGAATATTTTTTCATGGTTCTTTTATCAGGTTTTACCAGGAACAGCACCAACAGGGCAGGTCAGCTTTATCAGCGTTTTGATTGCGATGTTTTTTGGCGCGGGCTTAATGGAGGAACTGCTCAAGGCTTTGCCAGTATTTGCGCTCTGGTTGATGGGGTTGCGATTGGGAAAGAAATGGCGATCGCATATTGGCATTAGTGAGCCGTTGGATGGAATTTTGATTGGAGCGGCTTCGGCAGTGGGTTTTACGCTAACGGAAACGCTGGGACTATATGTACCGAGCATTGTCCAAAGCATTACCAGTCAAGCAGGTAGTTCCGAAATTGCCGAGCTGACAGGATTGCAATTATTGATTCCCCGTGTGCTTGGCTCAGTGGCGGGACATATGGCTTATAGCGGTTATTTCGGCTATTTCATCGGTCTGAGCATTATGAAACCTTCTCGCCGTTGGCAAATTCTCACGATTGGATATCTTAGTTCCGCTTTGCTTCATGCACTTTGGAATACAAGTGCATTAGTGAGTTTTTGGCTGTTGGCAATAGT
>JAYUSC010000460.1:0-20224 GCA_043755885.1 Pseudanabaena sp.
ACACCCAACTTTCTGATAGAATACCGTTATTTGATTAATTAGCTTTATTTACAAGCTCAAGGAAATTTTATGGGAATCGCAGTTGGTTTGGTTGAGGTACTAGGGCATCCTCCCGCACTGTCCGTCGCTGACACAATGGTCAAAGCCGCAAATGTAACTTTTGTGGGCTACGAGAAAGTAAGCGGCGCTCGCCTCACCATTATCATCCGTGGTCCCGTTGGCGATGTCCAGAAAGCTGTCGCCGCTGGTATTGAAGCTGCTAAACAAATTGAAGTCTTGAGTTCTAAGGACAAGGCTCTATTTCTATCAGCAACTGTGATTCCTCGTCCCCATCCCAATGTTGAAGTGATTACGAAGACGATGCAATTTAGCGAAGCTATGGAGCGATTCCGTTAATTAAGGAAAAAGACTAAGAATAAGCGGCGCTTCGCGCCGCCTATTCTTTTCCAGAAGAGCGAAAAGTGGAAATAATTTAAAAAATGAAAATTCTGGTTTTGCATGGACCAAACCTGAATATGCTTGGCTTACGGGAGCCAGAGGTATATGGCTCCACTACGCTGGCGCAAATTAACGATCGCCTAACTCAAGATGCAACGGAGTTAGGCGCAGAATTGAGCTTTTTGCAGTCAAATCATGAGGGTGTATTGATTGAGGCGATTCATGCTGCTTTTCAGGTACAGCAAGGAATCTTGATCAATCCTGCCGCGTTTACGCATACCAGTGTGGCGCTCAGAGATGCGATCGCATCTGTAAATATACCTACTGTCGAAGTGCATCTCAGCAATGTATATAAACGCGAAGAATTTCGCCATCATTCGTTTATTGCGCCGATTGCGATCGGGCAAATTAGCGGTTTTGGCGCTGAGAGCTATCGTTTAGGTTTACGTGCATTAGTTACTCATTTACAGTTTTCAAGATAAAATGGTTGCTGGTTATACGCCCACTCAGCAAATTTTAAACTTTTGGAAACTCAGAAATGAAAATCAGTATAGAAACTGTCATCAAATCTAATCTAGATACTGTCTGGTTTGCATGGACTAACCCAGAAGACATTAAACAGTGGAATGCGGCATCAGAAGATTGGCATACTACTGAAAGTACAGTTGACTTGCGAGAGGGTGGAACCTTTTTCTCAAGAATGGAAGCAAAAGACGGGAGCATGGGCTTTGACTTTGGCGGAACGTTCTCAAAAGTGATTGAGAATCATCTAATTGAGTATTCTATGGGGGATGAGCGATCAGTCGTAGTTGAGTTTTCACTCGTCGAAAATGGTGTAAAAGTAGAAGAAACATTTGAAACTGAGTCTCAAAACGAAGCAGAACAACAGCGCCAAGGCTGGCAAAGTATCTTAAATAATTTTGCGAAGCATGTTGAGTCCAAGAATTAGTGCGATCGCAATCAGCTATCAAGCGCGATCGCCTTATCGATCGCTAATTTTTGGTTAAGCCTTGTTTGATAAGCTGGTAACTCTTGGGCTTTAATTCCGCTAATGATGCAAAAACTATCAGCATCAATTCCACGCCCTAACATTTCGATACACCAAGTATGCCGCGCTTGATCAATTGTTAGAGATGCGCCACCCATATTTTGAGTCTGTGTCCAACGCTCCCAAAGTTGGGCGATCTCTGCGAAGGACAAAGATTTGCGATCGCTACTGAGAAACAAAGATTCAGTGTCATCAATAGTTTTTAGATCTTTAAGATTTTTTAAATCATTCTTGCGAGTCTTGAGATAGGCCGTAAGTGGATTATTTGTTGCTGAGCCGTAGCGATGACCAAGAATTTTTTGATTGAGTGGTACGGATCTCTCATTACCCACAGCATCCCTAGTTTGTAAAATTCCGTGGTGGGCTTGATGTTGATAGTCTTTTAAGCGCAATCTCGTAATATCCAGCGCCGTAAGCCCTGTTGCAAATAATAAATACGCGATCGCAAAATCTTTTGCCCCACATTTTTTTGCTTGCAATAGGATTTCGCGCACAGTCTCCGCAGGGATATCGTTAATGGCTCTAGATTGGGCGATCGGGATTACTTCTTGGACAAACATATCGACGAGGGTACTTACAAACTCATCGCGATCGCGCCAAATCGCCTGTACATCACTGGTCAAAGTAATCACTGCGTAACCCAAAATACAGGTATTTAATAAGTTCGCGAGTTTCATCGGCGGCACAGAATATTGCAAACGCGAATTGATCAGCACATCATTGATTGCCGTGGCGATCGTTTGGTTGACTTGATTAATCCCTTGCGCCAAGGCTTGTCGGCTTTCAAGGGGATATTGCCCCGCCTCACCAACTAGCGATCGCACTAGTTCAGGCACACTTTCGAGCGCCCGCAATGAGCTTTGAATGTAATACTTAAGAAATCTCCGTAAATCGCTCTGATTAGAGATATCTGACACCATCAGCGACTCTCCCACTTGCGCCAATACCAAATATTTTTGCAGACATTCTTGCAATACGGCTAGCAATAATCCATGTTTATTGCCAAAATGACGAAATAAAGTTACTTCGTTGACTTGAGCGAAGTCCGCGATTTGGCGAGTAGTTGTCTCGGTAATTCCTTTACTAGCAAACAGTTCTAGGGCTGTGTTCACTATACGTTGGCGAGTAGGAATTCGAGATACAGACATTAGAGCATGTACCATTGAGATGATTTGCAAGTGATACTTGCATTATTACTTAAAAAGCAGTTAAACTTAATATAACTGCAAGTGCTACTTGCATCTGCTCACCACCCAACTAAGTTGTTATTTCATGACCGCCACTACTGAAGCCATCTCAACTGAACAAAAACTGAACTGGACAAATGTCGTCTTCTTCAGTGCTTTTCATCTCGCTGCCTTAGCTGCTCCATTTTACTTTTCATGGCAAGCTGTAATTCTGACAGTTTTCTTGCATTGGTTATTTGGCAGCATCGGTATTACCTTAGGATATCATCGCTTACTTAGCCATCGGAGCTTTCAAGTGCCTCAGTGGTTGGAATACATCATCGCTACGATCGGTGCGTTTGCACTGCAAGGCGGTCCCGTATTTTGGGTGGGCGGGCATCGTCAGCATCACGGTTTTACAGAAGACAATCAAAAAGATCCCTACTCGGCAAATAAAGGTTTTTGGTGGAGCCACATGATGTGGATCATGTACTCCAAGCCTGAGCACTTCGAGCGCACCAACTACAGCAAGTTTGCGCCCGATCTTGCTAATGATTCTTACTACAAGTTTTTAGATATTTACTTCTTGCTGTTGCAAGTACCTCTCGCAATATTGCTGTATGTAATTGGAGAATATGTTTTCTCTGGACTAGGCGCATCATTCTTGGTTTACGGTGTGGCTGTACGCTCAGTATTTCTCTGGCATAGCACTTGGTTGATTAACTCGGCATGTCACAAATGGGGTTACAAAAACTTTGCGGAAACCCCTGATCATTCCACAAACCTTTGGTGGGCAGCAATCTTGACCTACGGCGAAGGCTGGCACAACAATCACCACGCATTTCCTAAGTCGGCGCGTTCTGGCTTGAAATGGTGGGAAATCGATCCAACTTGGGGCGTGATCAATCTGCTGAAAGCAGTCGGCTTGGCGAAGAAGGTCTACTTACCCGAACCTTGGCAGGCTAAATAAAAAATCTTAAAGAAAGGGCGCTTAGCGCCCTTTCTTTTTAGGAGAACCAAAATCTTTACCGCCCGCTGCGCGGGCGGTAAAGATTTTGGGGTTTTATATTTAATTGCGCTTAGCTACTTAGCAAAAATGGATACATTGGCGGGATCAGTATTATGTAAATCTAATTCTAAATGGGTTAATCAATGCGGGAAAGTAAGCATATGGATCATCGCCACATTCGGTTTAGCGATCGCTATGAAGAAGTAGATTTAGAACAGTTACAAGCATTATTTCGCCTTGGCGCATTTTGGGCAAAAGAACGAACTTTAGCAGGACTTGCGATCGCAATTTCTAACTCCAAGCCAGTCGTGACAGTGTGGGATGACGATCGCCTGATTGGACATGCTCGCGCCACCAGTGATGGCATCTATCGGGCGACAATTTGGGATGTGGTCATCGATCCCGAATATCGCGGTGCTGGCTTAGGTCGGAAGTTAGTGCAAACAGTGTTGGCACATCCCAATGTTTGCAACGTTGAGCGTGTTTATTTGATGACTACGCATCAGCAAAAATTTTACGAACAGATTGGCTTTGAGCAAAATTCTTCGACCACGTTGGTTTTATTTAACAAGACTGGCGATTGCGATCGGCAGCTTACAACCGCTGAATTAACGCAAACATCTGTTTCTTAACCAAGAAAAATAAGAGGCTTTACTTCGCACAGGCTCTTATTTTTCTTGATAGTATTTAGAGATACTGTCAAGTGCCAAAAGTTGTGTGATTGTGATAATGTGATAAATACATGAAATGCATCACTTTCTTTACATCCCATTTGATTTCGTAGAGACCAATGATCGAAACTTCATATCAAAGCCAAAGACGAACAAGGAGCGAATTTGAACGCCAATTGCATCGCCTAGAACAAGATTCTTTGCGAATGGGTGCGCTTGTCGAAAATTCATTTCTATTAGCTCATGCAGCTTTATTTGAGCGCGATCTCGAAGCCGCAACTCGGATTGATGCTCAAGACAAACAAATTGATCAAATCTATCACCAAATTGAAATCGATTGCATTGAGCTGATTACCTTGCAGTCACCAGTTGCTCGCGACATTAGACTTTTAAGCGCTCTGATGCAACTGAACCGCGATATTGAGCGCATTGGTGACTACGCTGAAAACTTAGGCGATATTGCGATTAAACTTTTTACTTATCCGCCATTGCCCTATCTTGGCGAATTGCAAGTAATGTCCAATCGCTGTCGCGCCATGCTTGCCATGAGTCTCGAAGCCCTAGCGAACCTTGATGAAAATATTGGGCTGCAAATTAAGACTAAAGATGATGCTGTTGACGATGACTACAAGCAAATCTATGACTTGTTAGCTGCCCAAAAACTATCTGGTGGAGAGCCACTGGAACCTGTAATGCTGATGGTATTAGCAATTCATCATTTAGAGCGTATGGCAGATCATGCAGCTAATGTGGGGCAGAGAGTTGCTTATATTGTCACTGGCAAGCTGGGCTAAATAAAAAATAGCAACACTAGCGCGATCGCAATGTAATCTAAAGTGAGTGCTTAACCGCACATCGGAATTTATGTGGGAAATTTTTAAAGATTGAAATGAAGTCATATTTGGCGGCTGCCGTACAAATGACCAGTGTCTCTGATGTAGATAAAAATCTTGCTCAAGCGGAAGATTTGATCCAACTGGCTGTAAATCGAGGTGCAGAATTAGTTTGTTTACCCGAAAACTTTTCGTTTTTAGGCGATGAAGCCGAAAAGACTAAACTTGCTACAGAAATTGCCGAAAAGAGCGAAAAGTTTTTAATTACGATCGCTCAACGTTATCAAATCTTGTTGCTTGGTGGTGGTTTTCCTGTCCCAGTAGTTACTCGCAACAATGCATCACCGATCAAGATGTATAACACGGCGCTGCTGATTGGGCGTGAAGGTGAAGAGCTAGCACGTTATCGGAAGATGCATCTATTTGATGTAAATCTCCCCGATGGCAATACTTATCAGGAGTCGGCGACAGTACTCGCAGGGACTGAATCTCCTCCTGTATATATGTCTGAGAAATATGGCAACTTGGGGCTATCAGTTTGCTATGACGTGAGATTTCCAGAGCTTTATCGTCATCTGTCTCAACATGGCGCAAACGTATTGTTTGTTCCTGCGGCTTTTACAGCCTTTACAGGCAAAGATCATTGGCAAGTTTTATTGCAAGCTCGAGCAATTGAAAATACTTGCTATGTGATCGCACCTGCACAGGTGGGAATGCATACACCGCGTCGCCAATCCCATGGTCATGCGATGATCGTTGATCCTTGGGGAATTGTCCTCGCGGATGCAGGCGATCGCATTGGTGTTGCGATCGCCGAAATCCAACCCTCGCGAATTGACCAAATTCGTCGCCAGATGCCATCTCTACAACATCGCACTTTTTCCTGTTCTTAAGAACAAGAAAACCCTAAAGAATGTAACGCCCGCTTCGCGGGCGTTACATTCTTTAGTTTTGGGTTTTAAATTATGTATTAAAATCATAAGCAACGATTTGTGCTGATTTTTACAGCTTTGATCAAATCCCTTTCTGGCATGAGCAGCTATGCAACCTTTTCCAGTACTTGGTAACACCATCCGTCCGCTCCAACACCGCGACTTAGAGATCATTCAGCGATTCGCATCACCGAATGATCTTGAACAGATTGCGGTCAGCGATCTCAGTGGTTGTCGCACTCGCCAAAAAATCAGCTTGCACCAGCTAGCCAGTTGGTTGCCTGCGCCTGTGCAAACCCTGCTCAAGCCCTATGTACGCGCCTATGTCTCTGAATGTAATGGCATCATTCAAGGGTTTATTCGGGTTTCGCCTTTTAATAACAACAGCAGTACTTGGCAGATCGATCGCGTCGTGGTTTTGCCAGAAGCTCAGAATGGTCAGCACAATGTCGGTACACAACTAATTCGCTATTGCTTAGAATCTTGTCTAGAAGCAAGAACTTGGGTATTGCAGGTTGATATTAATCAAAAAGACACGATCGCACTTTATCGGCAAAATGGATTTCAGCCACTCGCCCAGTTCACTGACTGGGAAATTGATACGGCAAGTCTGCACGAACTTGCTCAGCATTCTCCTGATCTGCCCAATTTAATGCCCGTCAGTAATGCGGATGCCAGCTTGCTCTATCAACTAGATACGGCGGCGATGCCCCCACATATTCGTCAAGTTTATGATCTCAATGTTGATGATTTTCGGGCAAAATCTATCGATAAAATGATTAATCATGGCTCGTTACTGATCAATCATTTGCAAGATGTATCGGGCTATGTGTACGAGCCGCAGCGTAAAGCTGCGATCGGTTATTTCTATTTGCTGTTGCAGCGCCCGACTGTCAATCAGCCCGACGAAAAACTGGTTCACCATTGCCAGCTTACGGTTCATCCTGCCTATACATGGCTATATCCTGAACTTACTTCGCAAATCGCTCAAATTGTCACGAAGCAATCTTCTGAAAAATCAGCCGAAAATGTCAGTCTGCAACTATCATCGGCAGATTATCAACCTGAGCGCGAAGATTATTTAGAGGGGATTCATGCCCAGCGGCAAGGACATTCTTTGCTGATGGCGCGATCGGTTTGGCACAAGATTCGTGAGACTAAGCCTGTCCTTGATGGGTTACAACTTTCGCGGATGTTGTCAGGTTTGCAACCTGCCCAAAAGCCGATCCCTGGACGAATTGAGAATTTGCCCCAACAACATCAGCATACTGATGAATCTCTTTAGCGATCTGATATCTTATGGTAATAACAACGATTTTGGAATTTACATTAGCGTCAGCGATGAAAATTCCAAAATTGGTTTCATAATGTTAAGTGATCTAATTTTGGTTCAATTTATACAAAATGAAGATCCACAAGATCGCTAGGATTAGATACTGGACATTTATGCATTGGATGCACCTTTAAAGACGCTTGACTATGAAAATTCTCAAAATCCAGACATTACGTGGTCCAAACTATTGGAGTATCCAACGACATCAGCTTGTAGTTGTGCGATTAGATTTAGAGGATTTTCAAGTACAACGAACTAGCTTCTATCAAAATTTATGCAAAGTTTTGCCGAGTCTAGCGGGGAAAGACATTGCTCAGCGCCCAGATATCAGTGACGCTGATTTTTTAGCAGAAATCGTCAAAGATATTGCGATCGCACTGCAAGGCTATGTCGGCATGAAGGTGGACTTCGGGGCGATCAGACCCACAGTCGAGAACAATGTCTATCAAGTCGTATTTGAGTATCAGACTGAAGGTGCAGGACGCTATGCAGCGCGTGCAGCAGTAAGAATCTGTACCAGCATTCTCGAAACAGGAACCTATGCGACGACTGAATTGCAAGAAGATCTCAAAGATTTAAGAGATATTCGTCTTGATGGTCAATTGGGGCCAAGTACGGAGTCGATCGTTGCCGAAGCTAAAGCCAGAAATATTCCTTGGCTAGAGCTAGGCAGCCGCGCCATGATTCAGCTTGGATATGGGGTGCATCAGAGTCGGATTCAAGCAACTTTATCGAATAAGACGGGGATTTTAGCGGTAGAGCTGGCCTGTGATAAAGAGGGGACAAAGGGAATTTTGCGGGCTTCGGGTGTGCCAGTGCCAAGGGGAACAACGATCCGATCGCCTAAATATCTAGAAGATGCGATCGCGGAAGTCGGCGGCTTTCCGATTGTAATTAAGCCCTTAAGCGGCAACCATGGACGCGGGATCACCATTGATGTGCGTAGCGTCAAAGAGGCGATCGATGCCTTTGACATGGCTCAAGAAGTATCCGAAGAAGTAATTATTGAACGCTTTCACAATGGGCGCGACCATCGCATCTTGGTAATCAATGGCAAATTTGTGGCTGTGGCTGAGCGCGTTCCTGCCAATGTCACAGGTGATGGCGTGTCATCAATTTCCAAATTGATTGAGATCACCAATCAAGATCCGCGTCGTGGCGATGGGCATGACAACGTGTTGACCCGCATCGAGATCGATCGCACGAGCATGGATATCCTGACTAGACAAGGATTTACGCTGGAGTCCGTACCACCAAAGGATCAGATCTGCTATCTCAAAGCTACGGCAAACTTGAGTACAGGTGGCGTATCGGTTGATCGCACCGATGAGATTCATCCCGAAAATATCTGGCTAGCCGAGCGCGTGGCAAGAATTATCGGGTTAGACATTGCAGGGATCGATATGGTCACCGAGGATATCTCCTTACCTGTGCGTCAAGTTGATGGTGCGATCGTCGAGGTAAATGCCGCCCCTGGTTTCAGAATGCATACTGCTCCCAGCATTGGTACACCTCGCAATGTCGCCGCGCCCGTGATCGATATGCTATTCCCCAATGGAGCGCCGACGCGCATACCGATTGTGGCGATTACGGGGACAAATGGTAAAACTACGACCACGCGCCTGATCGCTCATATTTTCAAGCAAACTGGCAAACGGATTGGTTACACCACTACCGATGGCATTTACATTGGCGAATGTTTGGTAGAAAAGGGCGACACAACTGGACCATACAGCGCTCAAGTGATCCTACGCGATCCCACGGTGGAAGTTGCAGTTCTCGAAACAGCTAGAGGCGGACTTTTGCGATCGGGGCTAGGCTTTGATGGCAGCGATGTCGGTGTAGTGATGAATGTCGCCGCCGATCATCTTGGTATTGGCGATATTGACACAATTGAAGATCTCGCAAGGCTAAAGAGCGTAGTGGTGAAGACAACCTTGCCAAGTGGCTATGCCGTCCTGAATGCTGATGATCCCTTGGTTGTTGCCATGGCTAAAGAAGTTCAAGCCAAGGTGGCTTACTTCAGCATGAATCCTGATAGCCCTTTAATCAAATCTCATCTTGAGCAAGGTGGACTTGCAGCTGTCTATGAAGAAGGCTATTTAACCATCTTCAAAGGTGACTGGAAACTGCGAATTGAAGAAGCAGTCAAAGTACCTGTAACCCTTGGTGGTCGGGCGGCTTTTAATATCCAAAACTCTCTAGCGGCGAGTTTAGCTGCTTTTTGCCAAGATGTACAGATCGAGGAAATCCGCCAAGGTTTATCCACCTTTGTCGCATCCAGTCAGCAGACTCCTGGACGGATGAATTTGTTTGAATTGGGCAATTACCATGCATTAGTTGATTATGCTCACAATCCTGCGGGATTTAAGGCGATCGCCGATTTTATCTTGAAGTGGGAAGGTGAAGCGATCGGCGTAATCGGCGCACCAGGTGATCGCCGCGATGAGGACATCATTGAGCTAGGGCAGTTAGCCGCCCAAATGTTTAAACGCATCTTTATCAAAGAAGACAAGGATTTACGAGGACGCGCTCCGCGTGTTGTCGCTGACCTATTGCGTCAGGGCGTTGAAGAAGTCGATCGCAGTATTCCCTGTATCACAATTCTTGACGAATCAGAAGCGATCGCAGCCGCATTGGATAGCGCCCCTCAAAGTAGTTTAGTTGTGGTATTCCCTGACAAAGTGGATGCAGCTATTGCTATCATTGAATCGCGAAAGTCCAAAATGTCGTCTTAAAGTCCGCCTATGCCGCGTGTAATTTGTCTTGGCGAAGTTTTAATCGATCAAATAGCTGAAGATATTGGCGCTTCCTATGAGCAAGTTGGCTCCTGGAAGCCTTATTTGGGCGGAGCGCCTGCTAATGTCGCCTGTGGGTTAGCCAAACTAGGAACACCAGTGAGCTTAATTAGCTGCGTTGGTCAAGATGCCGCAGGAACCGATTTGCTCAAACAATTGGGTGCAGCAGGTGTGGAAACTTCGGGCGTGCAAGTGCATCCTGAGTCCACTACTCGCGAGGTCTATGTCACCCGCGATGCTCAAGGCGATCGCAGTTTTGATCGCTTTAATGGTGATCCCCAAACTGTATATGCTGACACCTTGATGTCTGCCGAGCATTTGCCTGAGCATTTGTTTGCGGATGCGAAGTTTTTGGTGTTGGGCACATTAGGCTTATCTAATCCACAGACTTCTAGAGCGATCGGTCGCGCCCTGAAGCTAGCGGAAGAGAACTTTGTGAAGGTGGTCGTTGATGTTAATTGGCGAGCCATGTTCTGGCAAAATCCTGAGCAGGTTGTTAAACTATTGCCTGTTTTGCTGAAGTACACCGATTTCTTGAAAATGACTGAGGATGAGGCGAAGTTGCTATTTCGGCTTACTAGTCCCGCTGCGATCGCTCAAGCCTATAGCCATCTTGAAGGAATTCTGATCACCAATGGCGACAAAGATTGTCGTTACTATTTGGGCGAACGTCAGGATAAACATGCTGTCTTCCCTGTACATTCGATTGATACAACTGGGGCAGGGGATGCCTTTTTAGCCGCTTTTATTCACAAGATTTATCACCGTCCGCTTACCAATCTACTCGATCCTAAATTTGCCAATGACGCGATCGCATATGCCTGTGCCGCAGGTGCGTTAACTACCCTAAATATGGGTGCGATCGCATCTCAACCTAGCGATCGGCAAATTCGCGAATTTCTCGCCATCCGCGAACCAAAACATTAAACCCATATATTTTAGTGGCGCTTCGCGTCACAATAATTCGCCATGCACTCTTTATCTTTGCCCACATGGGTAATTCATATTTCTAGCGTGATCGAATGGACTTTAGCAATTTGGCTCATTTGGCAATACGACAAACAAAATCCCGATCGCGGTTGGCGCAACTTAGCATGGGCGATGTTTCCCGCCTTAGTTAGTGCCATGTGCGCTTGTACTTGGCACTTTTTTGATAATGCTGACTCGTTGGAATGGCTGGTAACCGTGCAAGCGGCGTTAACTTTGATTGGCAATACCACTCTTGCGATCGCAGCCTACTTTATTTGGAAAATCGCCAACGCAAAACCACAAATTTAATTTTTTGCGGCTGGGCTTTGTCCATTATTAGAAACAGATGAAACTATGCCCAAAGAAGCTTTATTCGGACTATCACTCTTCCCCTATCTTGCCTTTCTGTGGTTTGCCACCAAATCACGTCAATTCCCTAAACTGGGACTATGGGGATTTTATGGCACATTAGTATTTGTAGCGATTACGATTCCTGCAGGGCTTTATGCCCAAGTTCATTACCACAAAGCCTTAGCCGATGTTGATTGGTTGCATGGCAGCGCCGAGTCATTTTTGACGATAACCAATATTTTGTTGGTATTAGGTTTTAAAAATGCAATTGAAAATGCGATTAAACCTAAAGATTAAAGTTAGCTATTTGAGCATATCTAATCTTTGTGAATATAATGAGCAGTTATTGTAGTTAATATCGCTGACCGCTAATGCGAGGAATTTATGAACAGACATTATCAACGCATTTCTCAGGTTTCGATGATCGCAGGACTAGCGATCGCTAGCGCTACGATTAGTCCAGTATTTGCACAATCAACGCAACCACAACGAGGTGATGCTGATCGCTTGCGTACTAACCAAGATCAACCAATCTCACCGACAAATACTGATCAATTTTCACTAGAAAGAGATATGCTTCGTTCCGATCTCAAGATTCAAAATATCAATTTCGACGTTGAGGCAATTCAGCCAGTCATCCCTGGTAATTACAACGCCTCTCCTCAGAAAGTTAATCGGTCTGGTACTTTTATCAGCGACCCACTTAACGCGATCCAGATCTTCCAAGAGTCTGGCACATCTCGTCGCAAAAATTAAAGACGCCGCTCCACGCCGTCTTTAATTTTCGATGAGCAAAGCCCCAGTGGCTAAACCACATGCTCGCTTAATCGGTAAAGCCGCAGCTAGATCAAAGGCGGCTTGACGGGCGATCGCACCGTCGATTGTCGTTGTTACCACTACATCTAAACCAGCTTTAATAGCGATCGCCGCCGCCCGATTAGCCGCGATAATTCCGCCGAGAGCCATTGGTTTAAGAATAATAATATCGGCGGCTTGAGCATTAATTACATCTTGCAATTGCGCGAGATTATTGACCGATTCATCAGCAGCAACTAGAATTGATTGCGATCGCCGAACTTCTGCCGTACCTGCTAAATTCGTCGCGATCACAGGTTGCTCGATATACTCGATTTGCAAAAACTCTAATTCTTTTAAATTTGCGATCGCATCGGTCACTGACCAACCTTGATTTGCATCAATCCGAATTTGGATATCATCACCAACTTGCGATCGCACAGCTTCCACTCTGCGTAAATCCATTTCAAAATCCTTAGTTCCCACTTTGATTTTGAGACAGCGATAACCTTGCTCTATATATTCTTTTGCTTTTAAAATAGCCCTTGCAGGTGCGATCGTCCCAATCACAGCATTAATGGGAACTTGATCGCGGACTCTGCCAGAGAAAGAATTTGCTAACAACTGCGAAATAGATAGCCCTTGTACTTGTGATAATAAATCTAGTAATCCTAATTCAATTCCATGTTTCGCAGCAGGAGTGCGATCGTACTTTGCCAGCAAGTTCTCAATATCATTTAGATTGTGAATTTCTGTATTAATTAGCGATCGCTGAGCTTCTCTTAAAGCCTGTTCAGTTTCAGCAAGAGACTCCATTCCAAAACCAGTAAGGGGTGAAGATTCGCCTAAGCCAATATGCTGAGTTTGATTATACGGTTTGCGATCGCAAATCTCAATCTCAAATCCTTGGCGATAAAAAAGCGTACCCAAAGCTGTTGGAAATGGTTCGCGAAAAGCAAGGCGATAAGGTCGATATTGAAGAGCTTGAATAATAAAAGTCACAGCTAAACCAGAGCAAAAGTTATATGCATAGAAATCTATGTTGTAAATAAGATTTTATAGTTTATAGTCAGATTACAAAGTGACTTTGGACAGAGTAAAACAATGATTAAGAAAAGTTTTTTAATTTCTGCAAGCATACTTGCTTTTAGTTTAGTCGCTAGTGTGGCTTCTGCTTCTGCTGAGCAATGGTATTTTTATGTCAAAAATAATAGCAGTTCTACAATCAAAAAGCTATTAGTCGGTGAGCCAAACACGACTTGGGGACAGTTTGATATTGGTTCAGGTATCGCTTCAGGAGAAAGTACCAAGATGGTTTGGGATAGTTCCACTGATAACCAATTGTGTAAGCAATGGATTAAGTCTCAGTTTGCTGACGGTAGCGAAAGCGAACCAGCATATATGGATTTTTGCAAGAATCTCGATGATCCGATTGTATTTAATTAATGCACCAAGGGACTAGCCGTAAAATCGGGAATCAATTTTTTTGTGGCGCTCATTCGCCGCACCACAAAAAAATTGGTTCCCCATTAGCTCTCGGAACCCTAATATTACGTTGAAGGAACTCTGATGATCAATCTAGGGTAACCAAGGGGAGATTGCTCTGCGTCGCTAGCAGTATGCAATAGATTGATCATCTGAGTTCCACGTAATACTGACTCTCAAAATGTCAATGCCATTTTGAGAGTTAAAAACCTTGTAAAGCCCCAGAATATTGCGACGGGCTATGCCCGCCGCAATATTCTGGGAATCAATTATTTTGAGCAAGCCGCTTAACCAAAAAAGAGTTGCGCCGCAACTCTTTTTTTGATTTTGGAATTATTGTGGCGAAGTAAGAACGCGATCAATTAATCCATAGGTGAGGGACTCCTCTGAAGACATGTAATAGTCACGATTCATATCGCGCTCGATCTTCTCTATGGGCTGTCCTGTCCGCTTGGAATATTCCTCATTCAGCTTTTGGCGAATGCGAATAATTTCCCGCGCCTCAATCTCAATATCTGAAGCTTGACCTCTTGTACCACCCGATGGTTGGTGAATCATAATTCTGGCATTCGGCAACGCATAACGCTTGCCTTTAGTGCCAGCCATCAATAGGTATGAACCCATCGAAGCTGCGAGACCAACGCAAATTGTGGTCACATCAGCTTTGATATGTTGCATCGTGTCAAAGATCGCCAATCCTGCCGAAACCGAGCCACCAGGAGAGTTGATATAAATATAAATATCTTTAGTTTGATCTTCAGAATCAAAGTAAAGCAGACGGGCAATAATGGCATTTGCCATCCCATCTGTCACTTCACCACTCAAAAAGATGATGCGCTCCATCGACAGACGCTCGTAGATATTAATCCACTGCGTATAGGAATCACCAGGATAGCGATAGGGAACTCTAGGAATACCGATAGGCATAGGTTTAATTAAGAATTAGGAATTAGGAATTTAGGAATTACAAATTACGAATTACGAATTACGAGTGACAATTTCGCAATTCGTAATTCCTAACTAAACGAGTGCAGGAACTGCTTTAGGCAGGTCTTTGGCGCTTTCAAGAACGCGATCGATCAGCCCATATTCTTTGGCTTGCACTGGAGTCATGTACAACATCCGATCCATGTCTTTGGTGATGGCTTCGGTTGACTTGCCTGTGGTGCGCGACAAGATTTCTAGCATCGCGGCTCGGTTAGTCAATACTTCCTTAGCCTGAATCTGCAAGTCAGAGGCTTGTCCTCTGGTCTGGCGGCGGGCTTGGTGCAAGACTATCGTGGCATTTGGCAAGCTAGCTCGAAAGCCCTTGGTTCCACTGGCGAGAATCATCGCGGCGGTTCCCATGGCTTGTCCGAGGCAGATTGTATGGACGGGTGGCTTGATATAGTTGAGGGTGTCGCAAATCGCAAAGGCTTCAGTTTCAAAACCGATCGCATCACCTGTATACCAAGATGTCCCCGTGGAGTTGATATATAGGAAAATCGGTTTTTCAGGATCTTCGTATTGCAAATATAAAAGTTGGGCGATCAGCAATTCTGTAACATCGACACCAAGCTGCTGTTTGTATTCGTCGGGAGATACAAGCGGCAACCCAAAGTAAATAATCCGCTCTTTTAGCAGTAGCGAAGGTAAGTCAGGCGGCGGTGTGCGTCCGTATGACGAATCCCCTGAATAGGCGGCTTGTGCGGCTTGGGGAACAGAGCGAGAAGGTCGATCCATGTTTATTCGTGTTAATGACACTAACTCTGCTAGCTTATCACAGCGATCCCCCTGCGATCGGCGATGTTAGCCAAGATTGAGGTAGGGTTAGCCGTCTATTGTTTAAACTTTTATTGTGTTAAGCACCCAACGAAACGCATAGCGCCATTTGAGCGAGAAATTAATCAATCCTGCCGAGTCAGCGATACTTTTTAATTCAGAAGATTTAAATCCGCGCAAGACTGAAAGCGGTGCATCATTGCGAACCATCTGCACAGCAGGTAATAGCCTTGTGAGCGCATAGATTCCATAATAGGCAAATGGATGACGATGCAAATCATTAACTAGAATCCCATGCTTCGAGATTCGTTGCATCGATCGCACAATTTGCACCGCATTCTCATGGGCAAAGTGATGCAAAAACATCGCTGCGATCGCAATATCAAACTCATGGTCAGCATAGGGTAGCGCCAAAGCATCCGCAACTTCTACTTTGATTTTTGCTTGTAGATCTGCTGGCAATCGCTTTTTGAGAGCTTCACGAGCATAATCAACAGTAACAGGATTGGCATCGATCGCCACAATCTCAACATTGATCACAGGAGATTGAGCAGCAGCCCAACGCACGATGTATTCAGGAAAATCACCGATACCAGTGCCAATATCGAGAATGCGGGTGGTTTGATTGGATTGCGATCGCAATTTGAGAAAAGGTGCGAGAACTTCCATCGTCGTGGCATATCCGCCCAGCAATTGATTGATTGGGCGCAGTTGTTCTAATGCGTCGGTGAGGCGTTCATCCTGAATTGAGAAATCATCCATCAATTCATCTTGATCAGTGCGGATTTGAAATGAAGGCATATATGCTCCTAATTGTGTGGATTGTTGCTGTGAGATTAGGTCTTGATCCCCCCAGCCCCCCTTAAGAAGGGGGATTGAGGGGGATCTCTTAGACCTTTTGAAATAAACAACCTTCAATCGATAGTCCAGGACCAAAGGCTAAGGCAATCCCGTTTTGAAAGGGAGTGTTTAGCTTTGATTGATGCTTATCTAAAATCTGTTTGAGAATAAATAGAATTGTTGGAGAACTCATATTGCCATAACGTCGCAAGACCTCGTAGGAATCAGCCACCCTGCGATCGCTAAGTTCACAAGCTGATTGAATATTTTCAATAATTTTTCTTCCCCCTGGGTGAATTGCCCAAAAATCTAGATCATTGGTCGTGAGATCATGTTGCTTTAAGAAAGCTTGCAAATAATCAGGTAAATGACCGACTACGACATCAGGAACCTTCGGTGATAAGCCCATCAAAAATCCAGTATTACCAATTGTCCAATTCATTAGCTCTTCTGTATTTTCGATCAACAGGCTATATCCATCTGTATAAGCAAGCTTTCCTGCGGCTTGGGCAAATGGACTTGAAGTCAGAATTGCGGCGGCGGCTCCATCGGAAAAAATAGCATTGATAATAGTATTTTCTAAGGTGTCAGCGACTTGAAAATGCAATGAACATAGCTCAACGCAAACTAAGAGAACTTTAGCACTGCGATCGCTTTGACAGATGGCATGTGCGGTTCTGAGTCCATTAAAAGCTGCATGACAGCCCATAAAACCAATCATCGTCCGAGAAACAGTATAGGGAAGCCCTAAATGCTTGATTAAGTGAATATCGATACCAGGGGCGGAAAAGCCAGTACAACTGACGACAATTAAATGGGTGATATCTTGAGCATGAAGATTTTCGGCTTCTGCGATCGCTTGTCGTGCTGCTTGCAGAGCAATTTTCGGAGCATAGGCTTCATATTTTTGATTGCGGCTAAAGGTAGTTGGCGTGGGCGTGAGTTCCCAATTAGGAGGATATAATTCAAAATTTTGGAGATCACTACCATAGTCTGAAATACAGCTAAACCGATAATCGATTCCTGAATTTGCATAAATCGATGGAATTCTTTTTCTAATAGAAGCTGATAAACTTTCTGTCTTTAACATAAAGTCCGCAGCTTCAGTCTGTGTTAGTTTATAAGGTGGATTGGCTGTTGCGATCGCTTCTAAAACTGTATACATTTAGTTAAATCCAATAAGCGAACATCACAGTAGCTCTCGTAGGGTGTGTTAGCGATAGCATAACGCACCATTTGCGTTTATTGAGTGCGTTACGCTGACGCTAACACACCCTACAGCTTTTTTGAAAAAACCAACCTATTGTTTATATTATGGCGTAACTTTACTGGCGATTGGCATTCTCCAGCCAGAGCCAAAAGCGCGATCGGTGATTTTTAAACCTGGAGCAGCTTGACGGCGTTTAAATTCAGCAATTTTGACCAGACGCACTACGCGATCGACGATCGCTTGCTCATGTCCTGTGGTAATAATTTCCGCAGCCGAGAGATGTTGATTAATCAGCTTATGCAAAATATCATCGAGAATGTCGTAGGGAGGAAGAGAATCTTGATCGAGTTGATCGGGCTTGAGTTCGGCACTGGGCGGCTTGATAATAATATTTACAGGAATTAATTCAGCAATTCCTTGTTTAATCGATAAACTAGAACTTGTGCGATTTAGCCATTCACAAATAGAGAATACTCTTGTTTTTGGGACATCTGCGATCGCAGCGAGTCCACCATTCATATCACCGTAAAGCGTACAATAACCCACAGCAACTTCTGATTTGTTGCCTGTAGAGAGGAGTAAATGCCCAAACTTGTTAGAGATTGCCATCAGCAGACTACCGCGAATTCGCGACTGTAAATTCTCTTCGGTGACATCGCTAGCGCGATCTACAAATAGATTCGCAAGGCTATGATCAAAGGCTGCCATCATCGGCTGAATCGGAACTGTTTGCGTCGAGATTCCTAAATTATGAGCCAAGGCGATCGCATCGGTAATCGAATGCGCGGAGCTGTAGGGAGAAGGCATTAGTACACCCAGCACATTTTCTTTACCGATCGCCTCTGCTGCGATCGCAGCGACGAGAGCCGAGTCAATGCCCCCACTCAAGCCAATCACCACTTGCCGAAATCGACATTTCTGCACATAGTCCCGCACACCCAGCACTAGGGCCGCAAAAATTTCCGCATCATCACTTTCATACATAGATAATGTTGGACATATTCCCACATCATCCAAATTAATTACCAGTAGATCTTCTTCAAAACCTTTGCCAAGAGAAATTAATTCGCCTTGGCGATTCAAAGCCATACTCCGTCCATCAAAGATCAAATCGTCATTTGCACCCACTTGATTAGCGTAGAGTACAGGCAAATCATGGACGATCGCACGATGACTTAACATCGCCTCGCGTAACTTCTGTTTGCCGACCGCATAGGGTGAAGCCGATAAATTGAGGATCAAATCTATTTGATGATTGGCAGCCAACTCGGCAACAGGATCATCAGCATAGCTCCGCTTCCCCCAAAACTTCTCGTCATTCCAAATATCTTCGCAAATGGTTACACCGACATTTAGAGATGATCCCCCCTTCAGATTTAGCGTAAAAACTTGGCTCCCATTCCCCACGGCAAAATAACGATCTTCGTCAAATACGTCATAGGTTGGCAATAACCGCTTATGAAAAACTTGCTGAATTTTACCGCCTTGCAATAAAGCCGCACTATTAAATAAGGGTTTTCCTCCTGCTTGGTTAGCTTGGGGATTTACCGATACTGTCCCCACCAGCACCGCAATCTCAGGCGGAAGTTTACGCGCAAGATCTGCGATCGCAGTTGCCATATCGCGTACAAATTGATCATTCATCAACAAGTCGCGAGGCGGATAACCACAAACTGACAACTCAGGGGTCAGCACAAGCTGCGCCCCCTGCTTGGCTAATTTCTGGACAGCAGCGAGGATGCGATCGCAGTTACCAACCAAATCGCCAATTACTGAATTAAGTTGGGCGATCCCAAAAGTTACCGAGTCTAGGCTCATCTCTGAATTAACGCAAGAAACAGGCATGAAGCCACATCATCAACAAAATAATTACTGTCTGGATGGGACTAGGGAAAAATCCATTCCCTGCCAAGCGGGATACTACTAAAATTTGGTTAGTCAAAGTTGCTAGTAACACACCGACAGTAATTCCTGATAGGGAGATCAGCAAGGCCCGTCCAAAACGATTTTCTTTGCGGGTCAGCAAAATAAGACTCGCAATCAAACCAAAGGATAGCCATGTAGTGGTGGCGGCGGGGATAACAAAGCTAGCTGCCCCCAACCCTGCAAAAATTCCTAGCGAAATATAAATATCTTTTTGGCTAGGGCTATCTAATAGCTTTGACAGCCAAGATGGGGCGCGGCGCTGAGTATTATTTTGCAGGGCAGCGGGGATCGCCGCAGACAGGCGTTCAGGATAACGAATGCGATCGGGTACGGCGATCTTGCCTTCTTTGCGGGCGCGTAAACGATCCATAAGGATGGCATCGTAAGCAACCTCGATCAGTTCTTGTTGAGACTCATCTCCCTCATTTTCGCGCAAGAGGCGGTCGCGTGCATCGCGCACTTCTTCAAAGGAGGCTTCGTCGTTGACTCCTAGTTTTTGGTAGGGAGTTGGTTCGCTCATTTTTCCAACTATGAATGTTTAAAGGTCGCTAAGCAACTAAATAAGAAAATAGTGTGCATTCCAATGTCTAAACATAGTATAGCGCCTGATTTAAAATACTCATCAAAATTTATAAACCCAAAGGAGTGTTGCGGCGCGA
>JAYUSC010000461.1:0-8084 GCA_043755885.1 Pseudanabaena sp.
TTACTTACTTTACTGAGGCTTGGAGGCGATCGATGGAAGATATGTTGTTGAAAAAAATTTTGTTGCAAAGACTAATAACTTTAAAGCTGCGCGATCGCAAATCAAACAAAACTCAAAACTTTGGATATGGGGGCTTCACACTGATCGAGTTGCTAGTCGTAATTATTATTATTGGGTTGCTAGCTGCGATCGCACTGCCATCATTTCTCAATCAAGCTCAAAAAGCACGGTTTGCCGAAGCTAAAACTTATATTGGCGCGATGAGTCGTCTACAGCAAGCCTATTATTTGGAAAAGAAAACATTTACCAATGATGTAGGCAAACTGAACGTCGGGGTAAATACGTCAACGGCTAGTTTCACTTATTCCGCGATCGCAGGAGATATAAGTGGAAATACTACCCCAGCCCAATTAAATCAAATTGTAACCAATGCCGCAACGCCCACATCCCCCAATTTAAAGGCTTTTATTGCAGTTGTCGGCATACCAGGTGTAGTCAGAATAGACACAGTTTTTTGTGTTGCCAATGCTCCTAATATTGCGATCGCTCCTGGCTCGCTTAATGCCGCTTCACAAACCATGGTATGCCCTCTCAACTTTATGCTAGACGAATGAAAACTTAAAAAACAGAAACCTAGAGTAGTGCTTTACGCTACTCTAGGTTTTTTGTTTTTGGTAATCAAAAAATATTTTTTTGACTAGTGATAGCATCCTGTTTTTTATGGGTAAGTTACTTTCACAAGCAAACCGCTAAACAATCTTGACACTCACGGGAATAAAGAATTATGAAATCTGAATTTAAGACCAAGCTCATTCAACACATCCTCAACAAGAAGAATGGCGAAAAGGGCTTCACTCTCATTGAACTACTCGTAGTTATCATCATCATCGGTATCTTGGCTGCGATCGCGCTTCCTTCTTTCCTTAACCAAGCTTCCAAAGCTCGTCAGTCTGAAGCAAAGACCTACGTTGGTTCCATGAACCGCTCTCAGCAATCTTACTACTTGGAAAAACAACAGTTTGCTCCTAACCTTCAGACTTTGGCAGTTGGTATTGCCAACAAAACTGAAAACTACGGCTACGGTGTGGCTCTAGCTGGCGCAAAAACTGCGACTGGTACGAATCAAAGCGTAGGTCTTTTCGGTGCTCCTTTTAATGCCGTAACGGCTGGTACAGGAACTAATCCTGATACCATAACTGGTAATGCTGCTGCTGCTGTCAAATCTTATACTGGTGGTGTCAACATTGCCACTCCCCCAGGGACTACCGAAGCTACTACTCTAGCCATGCTTTGCGAAGCTCAACTTGCTCCTGTAAATGGTGGCAATGCTGGAAGTGCGGTTGTTGCTAACGCCCCAACCTTCTTCTTAGCCAAGGCTCCTGAATGTGCTGGCTCTCCTACAACTGGTGGTACTAACTACGCTCCAATCAACTAGTATTTTGGGCTAAAACTCTTACCCTTGTCTTTGCTATTCACTGTTCGCAGCGAAACAAAGATGAGGGTATTTTTGATTGGTTTACTTTATCACTTTTATCTTTGGCATACATTTTTATGAGAACAGAATGGCAAAAAGCTTCACTGAATAATAGCTACAACCAGATTATTCAAATTTGTGAACAAGAAATCATTGCAGATCCAAATTCTAATATTAATTACTGGTATTTGGGGTTAGCTCATTTTTTTAATGGCAATGAGGACTTAGCTCAAACTATATGGGGTTCTCGTTTAGAAAGTGTTCTTTATGCTGATTTATCAATTCAAGAACTTTGCGAAATCTTAATCCAAGAAGCCTTAGATCAAGAACAGATTCAAAGATTTGACATCGCTCTGAAAATTCGTCAGCAGATAGCTCGCATCTCACCTCAAGATTTTGATAACTTAGTCCAGATTCTTTATCTACATTTACAGCTTAAAACATTTACTTTAGAAGTTTTACAAGAACTAAACTTATTAGATTTAAATCGATTTGGTACTATCAAATCTAATTCTTTATTGCAGCTAATCCAAAATATTTTATATTCGCCATTAGATGAGGAACAGTCTTTAGCTTTTGTGTCCTCTTTACTGCCTTATGCTGAAGACAAAGAAGCTTGCATGAATATGTTGCTCTATGTAGCACCAAAAGCTAAAAAATTAGAAACATCAATCAAAATAATTGATATGTGCTTACAGCTTAGTTCTAATAGTATTGAGATATTAGGCTGTGCTGTTCAACTTTATATCAATAATAGTTGCTATGACAAAAGCATAGAAGTTGCTCGTGATATTATGTTAACCGCTAAAAATCTTGCAGAAAAGATTGTGGCGACCCACCTATTTTTAGGAGCATTAATGAGTGCAGGTGGTTACTGGCAAGAGGCTCAAAAAGCTTTTGCTGACTATCAATACTTACTAACAGAACTAGTTCGCCAAAATCCTCTTGATATTCCTATTATTACTCGCTCATATCTCTGTCTATCCTTTTTTTATAACCCCTATTTCACCGATACGCCTCGGAGCAGCCGCCCTATTCAAAATCAAGTTCTAAGTCTATTTCAGGCTAATATTCAACACTCCAATCCCACCCAAACATATAAACATGATCTACGTAAACCCAAAAACAAGAAACTAAAAATTGCCTATCTCTCCACTAACTTAAGAAAACACTCGATCGGATGGCTAGCTCGCTCCTTATTTCAATATCATAATCACAACGACTTTGAAATTTATGGTTATTTTCCTGAATATCAAGACAACAAAGATTTTCTACAAGAATGGTATATCGGTCAGATGGATAAAGCCCATAAAGGCTGGGGAAATGAATTAAAGATTGCAGAACAAATTTACAACGATGAGATTGATATATTAATTGATATAGAAAGTTGTACTTCTGGGGCTTGTTGCAATGTAGTCGCCCTTAAACCTGCTCCTATCCAAGTGACTTGGTTAGGTTGGGACGCTTCTGGGATACCTGCAATTGATTACTTTATGGCTGATCCTTATGTATTACCAGACAATGCTCAGGAATATTACTCAGAAAAGATTTGGAGATTACCACAAACCTATATAGCTGTTGATGGGTTTGAGACTTCAGTCGCTACTTTGCGCCGCAGTGATTTAGATATTTCTGGTGATGCTATTGTTTACTTTAGTTCTCAAAAAAGTTATAAACGTCATCCCGATACAGTGCGATCGCAAATGCAAATTATTAAGCAAGTACCAAATAGTTACTTCTTAATTAAAGGAATCGCCGATGAGAAGACCATGCAAGAATATTTTTATGAAATGGCGGAGTTAGAAGGTGTAAATTGCGATCGCCTCAGATTTTTACCCTCGGTTAAGGCGGAGCAAGAGCATAGAGCTAATATGGCGATCGCTGATATAGTCCTAGATACTTATCCATACAATGGAGCTACAACCACAATGGAAACCCTATGGATGGGAATTCCAATGGTCACAAGGGTAGGAGAACAATTTGTCGCAAGAAATAGCTATGCCATGATGATGAATGCTGGTATTACTGAAGGTATCGCTTGGAGCGACGAAGAGTATATTGAGTGGGGTATAAGATTTGGCACAGAGCCAAATTTGAGACGAGAAGTTGCGTGGAAGCTGAAAGAATCTCGTAAAACATCATCTCTTTGGAATGGTAGACAGTTTACGAAAGAGATGGAAAAAGCTTATACAGAAATGTGGAATATCTACTCGCAGGGAAAATAATGACAGAAACAGAAATAGCTTTTAATTATTTAACAGAAGGCAAATATGCCGAAGCGGCGAGCCTCTACGAAACTGCGATCGCTTCCGAGCCTGACACCAAGTCTAACTATTGGTATTTGAGCTTATGTTTTTTATTGCAAGGAAATATAGAAGAAGCCCAGATGGCTTGGTGGGTAACTCTAGAAGAGGATAGTCCTTATACAGATGACTTTATAGAGTTTTTGCGGCTGTTTGCCACAGAGTTTGGACATAAGTTAAACAAGTATGACTTTGCTATACAAATATTAAAAGCAAGTATCGAGTTAGAATCCGAAAACATAAACTTACTGAGAGATCTCGCCCGTTTTTATCGCTTCACATTGCAATATGACAATTGTATTGACGTAGCTAAAAAATATTTGTCATTAGCAGAAGAATTACCTGATCGCATCTTTGCTAACCATCTAATCTTGCATTCCCTCATGACCGCAGGCAGCCAGTGGGACGAAATATTTTCTACTAGTGATCAACAAATATCATTACTGCAATCAGTAATACAGCAGAACCCCATTGCTATTGATCCTGTCGCGACAAATCGACTATTTTGCTCTACATTTTTCTTAGCATATCGTCAAGATGATCCAGCAAATAATCGACTACTTCAAAATGAGTTAACTAAAATTTGTCAAAACAATTTGAGATTGTATAAAAAATATGAAGTAAATGAATCTCGATCAATTAAATCTGGCAATAAACTCAAAATTGGCTACTTATCTCATTGTCTTGGCAAAAATTCTGTAGGATGGCTATCTAGATGGATATTTCAACACCATGACCACGAAAAATTTACTATTCACACCTATTTCATTTTAGAAAAATCTAATATAACTGATTCCGTCAAAGAAGCGATCGCTCAAAATTCTGATAAATACTATCAACTAGGGTATGACGCTATAGAAATAGCTCAAAAGATCTATGATGATGAAATTGATATACTAGTTGATCTCGACAGCATTACCCTAGATATTACTTGTGAAGTCATGGTAATGAAACCTGCGCCTATACAAGTCACTTGGCTAGGGCTAGATGCATCTGGCATACCTGCCATCGACTACTTTATTGCCGATCCTTATGTGTTGCCAGACAATGCTCAAGATTATTACTCCGAAAAAATCTGGCGATTACCTAGTACTTATATCGCAGTAGATGGGTTTGAAGTTTTGTTCCCCACTCTCCACCGCGATCAAATTGATATCCCTGATGATGCGATTATTTATCTCTCAGCCCAATCAGGATATAAACGACATCCTGATACGGTAAGGCTGCAAATGCAGATTATTAAATCTGTACCTAATAGTTTTTTGCTAATTAAAGGACTATCAGATCAAGAAAGTATTCAAATCTTTTTTAAAAAAATAGCAGAAGAAGAAGGAGTTAATATCAATCAACTCCGTTTTTTACCAATGGTTGGCGGAGAAGCCGAACATCGCGCCAATCTGGGAATTGCCGACGTAATTTTAGATACCTACCCGTACAATGGCGCAACTACTACTATGGAAGCTTTATGGATGTGTATTCCTATAGTTACCAGAGTTGGGGAACAATTTGCTGCGCGTAATAGCTATACCATGATGATGAATGCGGGAGTTATAGAAGGAATTGCTTGGAGTGATCAAGAGTATATAGATTGGGGTACTAGATTAGGCACTGATGAAGCTTTACGAAAACAAGTGTTTTGGAAATTAAAAGAATCTCGCAAAACCTCTCCTTTGTGGAATGCTGAGCAGTTTACTAAAGATATGGAATCTGCTTACGAGCAAATGTGGAAAGTTTACACGCAGTTTTGTGAAACCTAAAATATGGTTTATTCGAGTTATTGATGATGACAAAAGCCATTAAAATGAATAATATATAAACCACAGGATCTTTCAATTTTGACAGAGGCAAGACAAATGCAACTAAAGGCTGATAGTAGTGATTTTTTAGGGAGGTTTAGAGAGGTTGTCTCAGACCCACTTAACCTCGTGATCCAGAGAGACCCTCGCGCTGGCTTTGTGGAGAGTGGATTTGTTTATCTCCACAATGGATTAATGGTTCCAGTCATGGGACCTCACGCCTATTATGGAGACTTTAGTTCGATTCTTGTCATAAATCGTGGAGTTCATGAACCGCTTGAGGAGTTTGTCTTTCAAGAAGTACTTAAGTATCTGCCGACTGCACCACTTATGCTAGAACTCGGCGCTTACTGGGGACATTATTCTATGTGGCTAAAGTTAGTTCATCCCGATGCGACTGTGCATCTAGTAGAGCCAGAATTGCAAAATCTGAATGCAGGAAAGCATAATTTTGAGCTAAATGGCTTCACAGGCGAATTTATTCAAGCTTTTGTTGGTCAAAATCATTTTGGTGTGGATCAATATTTAGCAGCAACAGGTATTGAAAAGGTTACTATCCTTCATTCTGATGTGCAAGGTTATGAAGTAGAAATGCTCGATGATTGCGTACAGTCTTTAGAGAATAAAATCATTGATTATCTCTTTATTTCCACTCATTCCCAACAGTTACATCTTGATGTGATCAAGCAGCTTAAAAATTTCGATTATAGAGTTGAAATATCTTCCGATTTTGATAATGAGACTACTTCTTGCGATGGTTTTATCTTTGCATCTAATCCTTTGATTGAACCGATATTCAAAGAATTCGCACCAATGGGAAGAAATCAGATCGCAGAAGCACAGCCTGATTTTTTGGTTGATTATTTGTTGAATTTTTTGTTGGCTAACTAAATTAATGGTGAGCCTTTCGGCAAGAACGCGATCGCACATTTCTTTAAACTGTAGCCACGCCACCTAACCAAATCTCCAAATCAGTCATTCCCTTGAAATCTAGTAACGCTTCAGCAAGATTCTCGATATCTGCAATTGGTAGCGATCGCACCTTGTCTAATTGTGCGATCGAGAGCTTCCCACAACGCCGATTAAGGAGACGTAGCACAATTTCAGTCTCTCCTTCTTGGTGACCTTCTTGGTGACCAATCTTTCGACCAATCTTTCGACCAATCTTTTGACCAATCTTTTGACCAATCTTTTGACCCTCTTGGCGACCAATCTTTCCACCGATCTGCTGACCGTCTTGCTGTCCAATTTGGAAAACTTCTTGGTAAAATCGTGTTTGAGTTACATCCGCCTCTTTAAGATTTAGCATTAGTCTTACCTCTTCAATACTCAATTGTGGAAATTTATTTATTAGTATAGCCTCTACCAAGTCTAGGCGCATCCGAAACTCTGCTGGAGTACTGCTATTTCTCAATATCGCCTGAGCCGAGTCAGGTACTTCTTGCTCTGGAACAACCAAAAGCCGCAACAAAGATAGGTTTGGGCTCAAATTTACCTCATCAATCAAATCTTCTAAGTAGATTCGATGCACCCAATTATCTAGCAAAATCTGATAAGGTAATTCAACGCCTAAATCTTGACTACGGCGACGTAAAACCACTAGTCCGCGCCAAGGTCTAGTAACTTTATACTGTCGCAGATAAAGGAATATCCCTGCAAAAAACCGACCATAAAAGTCCGCGTCACTTTGCATTTGCGCTTCGAGAAATACCAATGGCAGATTCAAATCATCAGAAATTGGAGTGAGTAGACCATCTAAACGCAATTCTGTTTCTTTGACAACAGGGGCGCTGTAATCAAACTCGCAGTTTGCAGGAATATCAGGCACTAACTCTGAAATTAGGTCAGGTTGAGATAAAAAGATGCGATAAAAGAGCTTGTCAGTTTTCATTCCATTTATTGAATACTGCTTTTCTGAGGCAAAGCGATTATATTTAGACTATCCTGAATATCCACATTGACATCAACAGGAATCAACTTTTGTAAGTATGGCTGATAGCGAAACAGTTGATACCCAATACCTCTCAAATAATCTGCTACAGGTAAATTACTACCTTGATGTCCCGCAATATTTTCATAGAGAATGATCGGTGCAAATTCGTTAAGAAGGCGATCGCAGCCCTTTAAAACCTGCAATTCATGCCCCTCCGCATCAATCTTCAGAAAATCAACTCGACTCACGCCATACTTTTCAATCAAACTATCCAAAGTAAAACATGCAACTTCTTCAAAGCTACTAGCATCTCTTGACTGCGTGTCATCTTCCGCAATCAGTTCATTCAGCTCACTTGCCGAACTAAGTGATAATTTTGCAGTGCCATTGCGATCGCTAGCAGCACCTGCACAAACTTTGACCCAATCGAGTTGATTGATACGACAAGTCTCATTGAGATAACCCACACATTGCGAAAATGGCTCGATTGCTAACACTAAACCAGTTGCTCCAACTCTCTGAGCAGCACTAAATGTATAAACACCAGCATTTGCCCCCACATCAATTACCGCCATCCC
>JAYUSC010000462.1:0-3410 GCA_043755885.1 Pseudanabaena sp.
CCCGCCGCCACGTTTTTGGGTTTTATTATTTTTGGCAAGTACCTTAATGCTTATAAATCCTAAAAGATTTGGGTATTATCCCGACCTCATCAATCAGAGAGCATAAAATAAAAATATAAACATCAAAAACTAAGCTGTGATACCAACTCTTGATGTCAAACATGCTTATTCGATGGGGCTGGGAATGCTCATCGCCCTGACAGGTGTCGCCCTATGGCAACGGTTTGCCCCGCAGCCAGTCCGTGATATCCTCGAAAATACTGAAGCGGCTAAGGTCATCGTTCCGCCCTTACCTGCAACCTTTACGCGCCCCAGCCTCAATGATGGCGAAAATATCGGTAGCCTTCGGGTTGGCAATCGTACCGATCGCTCGGTGCGGATTGTTTTGTTTTCGCGAGTTACCTCTCAGAATGTTTGGCAAGCGATCGAGCCTCTAAATTGGGACTTTGCTCCGAAGGAGGGCGGTAAAGAAGGATTTCTGCTGTCTTTGCCAAATTACAAAATTGCGATCGGTAAAGGTGATGTAATTTTTGCTTTTGCTACCGATGGCTCCCGCACTTATTGGGGACCAAATATTGTTGGCGAAACCGATGCGCCGTTTTGGGACAGCCAAAACAAAGAATGGAGCATGGTGTTACAACCGTAAAGTGAGATTTCGCAGCGCGAAATCTCACTTAAAAAAAAAAGAACCTCTCGCTACGCGAGAGGTTCTTTTTTAAGTGTCAGTTGGATCTTTGCGCTTAATTAATGGTTTTGGTACGGGTGGACGATCTTCAGAAGAAACTCTTGGGCGAGGCGGATAAATAGAAACATCGCTGCCACCACTCGCATAGGATGGCTTAAATGGGCGATCGCTATAGGGGCGATCGTTGTACTTCCTCGGCGCAAAACTACCACCGCTAGGACGACCCTTAAACTGCGATCCCCGCTTACCTTTATAGGGGATAATCCCGATAAATTCACCGTCAACAATCGTCAAAACATCCCCCTGACGTTGGACATTCACACTCCAGAACTGTCCCACCGCATCGGTTGGCATCAGCCCCGTGAGGCGGACTTTAAACTTAGTGTACTCTTTGGTAACCTTGTCTTTTTCCTTGTCAAACTTCTGCTCAGTACGGCGTACCTTAACGATTACAGAGTTATCTTCAGTTGACTGACTTGAGATCTCACCCCGCACCGAGAAATATCCATCTTGAACATTGGGATCGATTGGGATATCGAGTTTTCCAAGTTCAACAGGAGCCCACACGCCAGATATCTGCACATGCAATTTACCTGCTTTGTCATTGGTGCGCGGATATACGACCCACAAATATTCGCGATCGCTTTCTAAACGTTTTTTAACAATCGAAATGATTTTCCCAAGCAATACAGCATCAACTTGTGAACCATCTGCCGTAAGGATATATCCCTTCGCAAAGTTATCTTCATTAGCAATATATTTACCACTGATTACGCCGATCGCTCTGTACTGAAACGGCTCTGTTGGTTCTGGAATTGGCTGTAAACAGACTTTGTTCTCTTGAGCATCTTCAGTTCGATTAGCTGTAACGCTTTGAATGTCCCCACCACGATTCAAGATAGGTAGTTTTACCCTTGCTGCGGCAGGGATAATCCTAGGAACGGATGACACAGATTTAACTGGTTCCTCGTTCTGCTGTAATGATTTGTGTTCTTCAGACGGCGCAGCATCTGGAGCTTTGGGAGCAATAACTTTGACAACTTCTAATTTAGGCAAGTCTTTAATCGGAGGTTTAGTTGTAACAGATCTTGGTAATTGACTAGTTGAGTCATCGGATTGGCTGGACTTATTGATTTTAGTCATCTGAACCTCCAGAAAACATAAGTTGTCTAATGCGGACTAGACTTTAACTAGATAAATTGTTAGTAAAAATATGTGAAACAACACCAAATCTGTCTTATACCGTCTGTATAAAAAAGGATTTTAGTTGATAAATATCTTCGTTTAATCCGAGATATTCGCATATTTAAAGCCTACCCAAACTAATTTCCGCAAAAAAATAAAATATCTAGGTAGTCTAACTTATGACCATGCTAATTGGCTTTGTCGCTTTAGTCTTGTGAACAATATCGCTAAGTTTAGCTGTAGTTAAGATTTAGACATGGTAACCATAAATAAGCATACACCGTTCTCAGGCTGTCCTGTTAATACTTGACTGCGAATTCCACAGAGGAACTCGCGGAAGTAGCACTTTTGGGGCTGATGGTATTAAGGATTTACAAAGGATTTGCGATCCCCGCTAAATCAGTGCTTACGATATTTTTGTTCCTACAGCAGTTTTCGATGAAACGAACTAGAATAAATTGTTTGCAAAGTTTTGCGAAGCGACACTTTGCAAATGTTTGCAAACAGTCTATTGGTTCGGATTTGAGCGCAAAGCGCTGTAAGTTAGGCAATTTGCCTATATTTTTGGTCTGTATTTTGAGAACGAAGCATATTCGTTCATGGATAGTGAGGATTTTATGGCATCTGATAAGCAAGATTTTGGATTGATTGGTTTGGCTGTGATGGGTGAAAACCTTGCTCTAAACATTGAGCGCAATGGGTTTTCGATGAGTGTTTATAATCGTAGTCGCGACAAAACCGATAAGTTTTTGGCGACCCGCGCTGCTGGCAAAAATTTTAAAGGCACATTCACGATCGCAGATTTTGTCGCATCCCTAGAGCGTCCCCGTAAAATGTTGATTATGGTCAAGGCTGGAGCGCCTGTTGATGCCGTAATTAAAGAACTAATCCCGTTTCTGGAAGAAGGCGACATTATTATCGATGGTGGCAACTCGCTGTTTGGTGATACTGATCGCCGCACTGTGGAGCTAGAGGCGATCAATCTCAAGTTCATCGGTATGGGCGTAAGTGGCGGTGAAGAAGGCGCACTTAATGGTCCTAGCATGATGCCTGGCGGTCAAAAGTCTGCCTATGCAGAAATTGAGCCAATCGTGACTAAGATCGCTGCTCAAGTTGATGATGGCGCTTGCGTAACCTACATCGGCAAGGGCAGCGCGGGGCATTATGTGAAAATGGTGCATAACGGCATTGAGTATGGCGATATGCAGTTGATTGCTGAAGCTTACGATTTGTTGAGTACTGGCTTAGGCTTGAGCGCAAGTGAGTTGCATGAAACTTTTACCGCATGGAAAAGCTCTGAGCTTGATTCCTACCTGATCGACATTACGGCGGATATTTTCACGAAAATTGACGATCAGACGGGGGATGCATTGGTTAATAAAATCCTCGATGCGGCGGGTCAAAAGGGTACTGGCAAATGGACTGTCCAAAGTGCCTTTGATCTAGGCGTAGCGATCCCCACGATGATTGCGGCGGTAACAGCGCGAGTAATGTCTTCTTACAAGGAAGAACGTGTGGCAGCATCGAAAGTACTAGTTAG
>JAYUSC010000463.1:0-3404 GCA_043755885.1 Pseudanabaena sp.
ATCAAATCGAATCGTATCACCTGCAAATGCTCCACCAATAAGATTACGGAGAGAACCTCCACCAGCATCATTGGTATTCAAAACAGTGAGAATTGCTAACGTATTTTGGTAAGCACTCGTCGCCGCATTATTAAAAATTACCGTCACTGGGTTGGTTCCAGTCTGATATTCCAAATTCCAGTTGCCGCCTAGGGCTGAGCTACCCGTGCGATCGATTGAAGCTGCAACATCACGCCCCGTATAATTCTTTACCGCTTGAACGAGAGCCGCCCCATTCTCACCACTAGCCAAATTACAGGCATAGAGCAGAATATTCGCCGCAGGAGATAACGAGGTTTTCCATGCTTGAAGATCGTTAGAATATTTAGCAATGCTCTCAGTACTGACAAAATCTTTGCCTAGCCAGAAATTGCCAACGTCCCCTTCAGACACAATATGCAAGCTATTTGCACCCGTCACACTAGCCAAAGTCGCCGTCACTTGTGCAATCCCATATTGGTCTGGATTAATCACGGTCACACTACTACCGCCATTAGTGCCATCAAGCAAAGTTTGATAATTCTTGATCGTGCTATCAATAAACACAAAATTCCAACCCTGTTGGATATTTGTCGCATTCAAAGAAGCTTGAGTTGTGTCATAACGATTGGCAAGGACATTGATATTCGCTGCTGTGAGATTACCTGTGGCAATAACTTCTCCCGCCTTTGTCGGTGCTGCAATTCCTGAACCAGCCAGCAATTTCGGCAAATCAATCCCAGTTATTAATTTTGTACTGCCTAGTTCTTGTTGAGTTGCGATCGCAAGATCAAAACTCAGCACACCACCATCAGGCGTAATCCGCACATATTTACCATCAGGTACTGCCACGATATTGATGTTGCCATTTGGCGTTGCGATCGTCCCTGTATTGATCACAATCCCACCCACGAGAGTGATACTTTTTCCTTGCGATACGCTGAGATTACCTTGATTAACAATTACGCCTGATGTTTGTCCTTGAGTAAGCGCCGTTGTCGGACTAGTAAAAGCAAAAGCATTAGGAGTCCCAGTCAGATTCTTGAGATCACTTGCGATCGTATTCATCCCAAACCAACCATTGCCAACTTGAATTCCATTAGCTGTCGTAGCTGTAAAGGAAGCTGGTACATTCAAGCTCGCATTTGAGCCAAAGATAACACCTGCGGGATTCATGATGTAGAGATTAGAATTCCCGCCTGTGAGTTGGACTAAGCCATTAATCACAGAAGGATCGCCGCCAACCACACGACCTAGAATATTTTGAATGTTTGGTTGGCTCAAAAAGTTGGCAATTTGTCCTTGAGTCAAGCCAAATTGCTGAAAGCTCTGAAATAAATTTGCGCCTGCTTGGGTTCCGCCTGTGATATCAAACTTCTGCCCATTTGAGGTTACGACTGTCCCTGTGCCATCTTGCGCGGCAGTGATCGATTGCGCTGTAACGGGCGCAGATAGGATTAGCGGTGATATTGCGATCATTGCGATCGCAGTTGTCTAATATTTCCCAAAAGTTGATTCCATCATCATCTCCAACCACACACCAAGATTTACTGTCCACTAAAATCTAACCTAACCTATATTTTGCAAAACTTCAAGTGAGTCTAAAATGTGCTAAATTTTTCCTTGTTGGTGAGGAATTAATAAAAGAGATAAAGACTATGCGCGTGAAAATAGCAAGTTCAAAGATCAAGGCACAGAAAATTCAGTCACTTGCATTAAGTATTTCTACTTTTGCATTACTAGCAACTGATTGCAGTTTATTAGTTAATGCAAATCCTGAAGAATTAGTTTCTTCTCCTTTAATTTCTCCACCTCCAATCACTCAAGTTCAATCTGCTCCATCGCAAATCGCTCAAGCAATTCCCATTAAAAGAATTGAAGTTACTGGCAGCACAGTGTTTGATGCAGCTAAGCTCGACCCGATCATCAAACCTCTCGAAGGGAAGGAAACCACTGAAGAGCAACTAACAGCCGCCGCCAGCGCTATTACTCAACTCTACATCAGTAACGGCTACGTCACTTCTCAGGCTCTGTATACTCCTGAAAGTGTTGTTGATGGCGTTGCCAAGATTCAGGTCTTAGAAGGGAAAGTTGAAAAGATCGAAATTCTCGGCGTTAATGCTATAAATCCAGACTATGTGCGATCGCGAACTGAGCTAGGAGTTGGTACACCCCTCAACACCAATCACCTCGAAGATCAACTGCGTCTCCTGCGTGCTGACCCCAATTTCACGAGCGTAAATGCGAGCCTCAAAGCTGGTAGTCAAAATGGTTTGAGTGTTCTGACGATCACAGTTGTCGAAGCAAATCAACTAGCAGGTTCAGTTAGCTTCGATAATTTCTCTGCGCCTGCGGTTGGTTCTGAGCGGATGGGAGCAGGGCTAAGTTATCGCAATCTGTTGGGATGGGGAGATGTCTTCTCAGCTAATTATTACAGAACGACCACGGGTGGCTCTAACCAATACGATCTTGGCTTTAGCATTCCCGTCAATCCGATGAATGGCACTGTCTCGCTGCGATTTGCACCCAGCAACTATCGCATTACTCAAGCACCATTTGATGCTTTCAATATTCGCGGCAATAGTGAAGTTTATGCAGCGACATATCGTCAGCCCTTGATTCGCAATCCTCGCGAAGAATTTGCGCTGTCTCTAGGCTATGAATATCAAAGAGGTCAGACTTTCCTATTTAACGATCTTGCTGTGCCATTTGGAGTTGGTCCCGAAGCTGATGGAACTAGCCGCACCAGTGTATTTAAATTTGGTCAAGACTATACCAGTCGCGATACCGAAGGTACTTGGTCTTTGCGATCGCAGTTTAGTCTTGGTACAGGGCTATTTGGCGCGACTTATGTGACTACTCCCAGCGCTGCTTTCTTGAGTTGGTTAGGACAGCTTCAACGAGTTCAGGTGCTTGGCTCTGACACGATTTTGATTAGCTCTTTAGATACTCAACTCTCGGCTGATCCGCTATTGCCATCGCAGCAGTTTGTGATTGGTGGTGGGCAATCGTTGCGAGGCTTCCGTCAAAATGCGCGTTCAGGTGATAACGGTATCCGTCTTTCGGTGGAGAGTCGATTTGTGATGGCGCGAAATGAGGAAGGTCGCACAGTACTTCAGTTGGCTCCTTTTATAGATGTCGGCTCAGTTTGGAACAATTCTCGAAACCTCAATGCGTTGCCAAATCAAAACTTTTTGGCAGGTGGTGGAGTGGGCGTTCTGTATGAACCAATTAAGCGTCTAAACTTGCGGCTAGATTATACGATTCCCTTTGTTAACCTTAGCGATCGCGGTTCTAACTTACAAGAATCTTCTCTTTATTTCAGCATCGGCTTCCAATTTTAGTCAAAACATAAAACCCAGAAGATGAGTGGCGGCGCTTCGCGC
>JAYUSC010000464.1:0-8064 GCA_043755885.1 Pseudanabaena sp.
TGCGATCGCAGATTTCCCCATTTTGAGACTTATTAGCAGCAGTTCTGATTTTGCTAGTTACTTCGATTGTCCGTTCCGCAATTATGGAAATCCGCTCTGGCGAAATATCTTCTGTGGAGGTTTTGATATTTTCTTTTGAGAGGATCGCATCAAGAGCATCTTCGGCAAATTGATCCATTTCTAAAGCATCAGAATTATTTGGTGAATCTACTTCTTCAGCAGGTTCATCAAAAAGACTAACTAGATCGGGTAGCTCTTCACGTACCATCCGAATCGGTAAATTGGCAATCAACGCCGTCATCCGTTTATCAGATTCTAAGCGAATATCCAATAAACCTTCATCAAGTTCTACATATTTAGAAACTACACGCATAATCTCATTACGCATATTTTCAAATACCTGTGGCTCGATCGCCGCCCGATCATGGGCGAGGATAAATTTCAAACGCTGCTTGACTTTTGCCCCACTAGGGACGTTACTTCTTTGAAATAGGCGATCGAGCAGTGTTGAAATCATCTCAAACCTCAGGAGTTCCCACTAATCCAATTTGACAGACGCGCAAAGATTCCTTTCGGTGGAGCTTCGAGTTTTAAAAACTCAACATTTCTGCCTTCAAGTCGTTTTGCTACATTCTCATAAGCCGTGCCTGCCAGCGATGGCTTATCTGACAACACCAATGGTTCCCCTTTATTGGTAGAAACGATCACCTGTTCATCATCAGGAATTACGCCAATTAATTTAACTGACAAAATATCCAGCACATCCTCGACACTCATCATGTCGTTGTTTTTGACCATCGCTGGACGGATGCGATTCAGAATTAATTTAATATCGGTAATTCGATTGGCTTCGAGTAACCCAACTACGCGATCGGCATCGCGCACCGCCGAAATTTCGGGAGTCGTGACCACGATCGCTTCTTTTGCCCCTGCGATCGCATTTTGAAATCCTGACTCAATGCCTGCGGGGCAGTCAATCAAAACATAATCAAAATATCGACCCAAAACCTCAACTAGCGCCTTCATGTGCGCGGCTGTAATGGCGGTTTTGTTGCGTGTTTGCGGAGCCGCCAATAAAGACAGGTTGGGTTGACGCTTGTCTTTGACTAGGGCTTGGTCGAGCTTACATTCTCGCGCAATAACTTCTAAAGCCGTATACACGATGCGATTTTCTAGTCCCAATAAAAGATCGAGATTTCGCAACCCAAAGTCAGCATCCACCAAGACTACTTTGCGTCCTAGTTTGGCGAGCGCCATGCCGAGATTTGCTGAAGATGTGGTCTTGCCGACACCACCTTTACCAGAGGTAACAACGATAATGCGACTCATGTTTACGAATTACTGATTAGCGAGGGATAGTTGAGCGAATAATGACTAAATGCTGAAAAATCAACAACTTGGACAATTTTAATTGCAGGTGTACCTTGCGTACTCACAAATGCGACTTCTGGACAAAAAGATGTGCTCGGACTCTCAACAAGGGCAATCAAACTAGCAATTCTAATTTGAGTTGCATCTAGGTGTAAAGCCATAACCACTGCTTGGGCATTGCCTTTAGCACCTGCATGAGCCATGCCTTTTAGCTTGCCACACACAATAATATCGCCTTCCGAGATAAGCTCTGCACCAGCATTGACATCACCGAAGATAATAATACTGCCAGAATGTCGAATTTCTGTACCAGATCTTACCGTCATCTTAATGTATAGCGGATCATCTGTCGGTGCATTAGGAATCGGATTAAATCCTAGCAGTTCACGAAAGATTGTACCTTGCTCTACGCAAAAGCCCATGCTAGCCGCATTAATTGCCGTTTGACGGCGATTGGCAACTACACAGTGTAGCAAAAGTTGATAGTTTTGGAGTGACTCGGATAATTCTTGGAGTTGGCGCGTATCCAAAAGGCGATCGCCTGCTTGCAAATATACTTGTGTGCGTGGCTTCCAGTCATGCCCGCTCGCCGCCATGCGTTGCTCTAACTGAGCAAGTATTTCTTCCCAGCTCAAGGTTAGTAGTGAAGTCTCAGAATTATTTGACTGACTATTATCTAACCCAACTGCTTGAAGTTCGCTATTATCGTTTGACTTATCAAATGGTAACTTGACTTTTTTGTCAGTTGGTAACAGCAGATTCAGTTTTCCCTCAAGGGTTTTAAACCGAACCTGCGAGATCTCTGGATCGAGTTCTGGATCGGGCTGAGATTTTTTTGAGGGCTTGCTGGTGGGAATAGGCTTAAGTTCACCACCCTCGACATCTGCGACCGTCAGAGGCGCAGGCACATTGCCGATATACTCGTCATTTTGAGCTACGACAATGACTTCAGGCATCTCCGCAGATGATAAATCCCCTGCAACCGACGGTAATTTTGTAGGAGGCAGAGGATTTGTTCTCACGGCAATATTTCGCTCTTTATTCATGAAGCTTGTATGGAATTACCTGCTATTTACGATATAGCGATCGCTGAGGCGGTTCAAAACCTGAAAATCAGAGAACAAGGGGCTTAAGCCCCTTGTTTATTCTAAGCTGACGGCAGCAACTGAAGGGTATTTTCAGAGCCGCTTAGAGCTGATTGTTCGATCACTTTGACCTTGCCATCGTCATCGACATCAACCTGTACAGATGCGCCTTCACGCACTTTACCTGTGAGGATCTCTTCGGCGAGAGAATCTTCAAGCAAACGCATGATCGCTCGGCGTAATGGACGTGCGCCGTAGCTAGGGTTGTAGCCTTCTTGGACAAGCAGATCCTTAAATCGCTCAGTTACGGTAAGGACGATTTCCTTCTCGAGCATCCGCTTGGCGAACTCATTGAGCATGAGATCGGCAATTTGTTTGACTTCGGGCTTAGTCAACTGACGGAAGACGATGATTTCGTCGAGACGGTTGAGAAACTCTGGGCGGAAATATTGCTTGAGTTCTTCATTAACTAGCGATCGGATGCGGGTATAAAGCGCATCTTCTTGGCTAGCTGCGAAGTCAAAGCCCAGTCCACCGCCACCTTTTTCGATCACTTTGGAGCCGACGTTGGATGTCATAATCAACAAGGTGTTCTTGAAATCAACTGTCCGACCCTTGGAGTCAGTCAAGCGACCGTCTTCGAGTACTTGCAATAGCAAGTTAAATACATCGGGGTGAGCCTTTTCGATTTCATCGAATAAAACTACGGTATAAGGCTTACGACGTACCGCTTCGGTAAGTTGACCGCCTTCGTTGTAGCCGACATAGCCAGGGGGCGAACCGATCAATTTAGATACGGTGTGGCGCTCCATGTATTCAGACATATCGAGGCGAATCATCGCATCTTCAGATCCGAAGAAGTAAGCGGCGAGAGCCTTGGTTAGCTCTGTCTTACCAACGCCTGTTGGTCCTGAGAAAATAAAGCTGGCGATCGGGCGATCGGGACTCTTGAGACCAACGCGGGCGCGACGGATTGCACGAGAAATTGCTTTCACGGCTTCATCTTGACCGATGACACGGCTATGCAGCGTTTCTTCCATCTGCATCAGCTTGACTGACTCAGACTCGGTAATCTTGAGGACAGGTACGCCAGTCCAAGAACTGACGATATAGGCAATATCTTCTTCGGTTACATGGATCTCAGGTGCATCTTCGGCTGGAGTCTCCGCCTTTTTGGTTTGGCTGAGGGCGCGAATTTGTTGCTTGAGATCGATTTCCTTGTCGCGCAATTCCGCAGCTTTATCAAAGTCTTGCTTACGAACCGCGTCATCCTTATCTTTGAGGGTTTGACGCAATTCTTTATCAAGTTCTTTGGCGGCGGGAGGTAGCTGCGAATTAATTAGACGCACGCGCGATCCTGCCTCATCCATCAAATCGATCGCTTTGTCGGGCAAGAAGCGATCGCTAATGTAGCGATCGGCTAATTTAGCAGCGGCAACTAAGGCGGCATCATCGATCTTCAGCTTGTGATGCTCTTCATAGCGTTGACGTAAACCAATCAAAATTTCGATCGTTTCTTCGACACTAGGCTCACCGACCATGACTGGCTGGAAACGACGTTCGAGAGCAGCATCACGTTCGATGTGTTTGCGATATTCATCGAGGGTAGTTGCACCAATACATTGCAATTCACCACGAGCAAGAGCGGGCTTAAGAATGTTGGCAGCATCGATCGCGCCTTCAGCAGCACCAGCACCGATCAAGGTATGGACTTCATCAATTACTAAGATCACGTTGCCAGCAGTGCGGATCTCTTCCATGATCTTTTTGAGGCGTTCCTCAAATTCACCGCGATACTTGGTGCCAGCGACTAGCAAGCCAATATCTAGAGTGACAACTCGCTTTTCTTGGAGAATATCTGGTATATCACTGTTAGAAATACGCTGAGCTAAACCCTCTGCGATCGCAGTTTTACCCACACCAGGCTCGCCGATCAAAACAGGGTTGTTTTTGGTACGACGGCCGAGGATTTGGATTACTCGTTCAATTTCTTTTTCACGCCCCACAACAGGGTCGAGTTTGCCATCTTGAGCAAGCTGGGTCAAGTTTGAGCCAAACTCGTCAAGGGTAGGCGTTTTGGTGCGTCCGCCACTGCCACCACCTGCGGAGACTTCGGCAGTCTCGCCCAACATGCGGATGACTTGGGTGCGGACTTTGGACAAATCTACGCCCAGATTTTCTAAAACTCTAGCAGCCACACCTTCGCCTTCGCGAATTAGTCCTAGCAATAGATGCTCAGTACCGATGTAGTTGTGTCCCAACTGTCGAGCTTCTTCTAAGGACAACTCTAGGACTCTCTTGGCGCGAGGTGTGAAAGGGATTTCTACCGCGACAAAACCAGAGCCGCGTCCGATGATTTTCTCAACCTCAATCCGTGCATCTTTGAGGTTTACACCCATCGACTTCAGTACTTTGGCGGCTACGCCAGTTCCTTCTCCGATCAGACCCAATAGAATTTGCTCTGTGCCGACAAAGTTATGACCGAGGCGGCGAGCTTCCTCTTGAGCCAGCATGATGACTTTAATTGCTTTTTCTGTAAAGCGTTCAAACATGGCATTACCCCATACTTTGCTGCGTTCTGGTTAAGGTAAATATTAACACAGCGCTAACATCATTCTGTGTGTACGGATTTCACACCTATTTAACCAAAGTTTAAAGTTACCTCTTAGGGATAATTTTCGCTTTTTACTGGGCGTTTTACCTATTATTTTTAGTTTTTTGTTGCTTGTGCAACCGATTAAACAGTCGCTTTGCTGTAAGAGGATGTTGGGGTATAAAGAGACTATGATTTCTAGCTAAATTTATAAAGCGCACCTCTGATGGCTATTGAAACAAGAAATGCGATCGCACTTGCTCACCTAGTGAGCCTATTATTTTCGGTAAATATCTGGAAAGATAATCCCTAACTATGGATCAATCTGTTAAAATAAACCGTCAAAAATTTTGTACTTTGATGTCTAACTTGCCGCATCCAGTTCAATATCAGGGTAGCAAGAGAAGTCTCGCTTCGTTTATTCTTGGCTTTTTCCCTGACAAAATAGATCGGTTGGTTGAGCCTTTTGCTGGGACTGCATCAATTAGCATTGCGGCCTCGGCTAAGCAATATGCACAAATATTTTGGTTAAATGATCTTAATAGACCACTGGTTCAACTACTACAGTTAGTTATTGATAAGCCGCGTGAGATCGCTGATACTTACGCAAATATATGGAATGAGCAGCATCTTGATTCGATTGGTCACTATTTTGATGTTAGAACAAGATTTAATCAAACTAACGATCCAAAATTGTTTTTATATTTACTAGCTAGATGTGTAAAAGGCTCAGTGCGTTATAACTCTCAAGGTTTATTTAATCAGAGTCCAGACAAGAGACGCAAAGGAACAATTCCTGAAACGATGAGTAAAAATATTGCGGGAGTATCTAGCCTATTAAAAGGGAAATGTCAGTTTACGGCTTGGGATTATCGAAAAGTATTGGCTGAAGTCCAGACAACTGATTTGGTTTATCTCGATCCGCCTTATCAGGGTGTATGTGGAAATAAGGATTCGAGATATTTATCGGGGATTAATTTTGATGAATTTGTTCTCGCTCTTGAGCGTCTTAATCAAAGGGGCATTAGGTTTGTAATTAGTTATGATGGGAAGTTAGGGAATAAGACTTTTGGTCAAATTTTGCCTGAGAGATTGGCTCTTAAAAGAATTGAAATCGAAGTTGGGCGATCGTCACAGTCAACTTTATTAGGTAGAGATGAGAGAACTATTGAGTCCTTGTATTTATCGCCAAATCTAGTTCAGGATAATTTGATAGATTTGTCTAGCTACAGGCGCGAACAGTCTAGACAATTGACGTTGGTGTAAAAGATGGATAGCTTACCCGATGATTTTTTGCAGCTTTGTCGATCTGTGACTGCGAAAAGACCGAAAGCGGTGATTGATCACATTCTCGAATATGGTTTTATTACGACTGAAGATCTGAAGGAAACCTATGGCTATAATCATCCGCCAAGAGCCGCGAGGGATGTGAGGGAACATGGTATTCCTCTAGAAACTTTTCGGGTGGTAGGAAGTGATGGTAGAAAGATCGCGGCTTATAGATTTGGAGATATTAGCAAGGCAAGATTTTCGAGGTTTTCTGGTCGGACAGGTTTATCGAAACAGATTAAGGACGCGCTGGTTAATAGTTATGGCTGTCGATGTTTTATTTATCTAGAGGAAGTGGATGAGCGCGAGCTGCAAATCGATCATCGTGTCCCTTTTGAGGTTGATGGTGAGCCAGATTTAGCACCTGAAAATTTCATGCTTTTATGTGGTTCGGCAAATCGAGCAAAGTCTTGGGCTTGTGAGCATTGCCAAAATTGGATTGAGCTTAGAGATAAGTCTATTTGTTTGTCGTGTTACTGGGCATATCCAGAAAATTATCTGCATATTGAAATGCGACAGGTGAGACGTATCGATCTATTGTGGGAGGGTGATGAGGTTGCTGTGTATGAGGCGTTAAAGCAAAGAGCGATGAGTTTAGGTAAGGCAATTTCTTCGTTTGTTAAGGAAATTATTGAACAGGAAATTAGTTATGATGAAGATTAGGTATTTTGCAGATATAGATTCTCTTCATATAATTTTCTTAACTAACTCATGATCAATCATATTAATCAACAATGACCTTTTCAAAAAGATATGGATATAAAAACCAAAATCTTTCCGAAGTAATTCTGGAGGATGCACCTTCTTGGCTCCGTAGTGGTTACATCAACATACTTGAGCAATTTACTTACACCGATAACGATAGCCGATGCGAAAATATTGCTGGTCGTCCATTGGGAAGCAAATATCTTAATGAAAAAATTTGTATTAAATTTCGACGCGAGATTGAATCTAGTGCAACAGATTCTTGGGGTTGCGATGAATTTCTACGTGATTTAGTTAAAAGTTGTGAATGGTATCAGTTCTATGATTTTATAGAAATTATTGGGCAAGAAATAAAATCTGAAGAAGAAATGTGGCGCGAAAGCCCAAAAGCAAGTGAATATTCTGATCGTATCGAGAGATTTGGATTTGGACAATATCTTTGTCTTATAAACGAGCTATTTACGGAAAGTAATGTTGCTTGGAAAATGGATGAAGATGGCATACTCAAAAAAAGCTTGCCTCAAGAACTTAGTCAGAGACTTGAGTCCATAAATGAAGAGATTAAAGATACGTTTGAGTCTGCACATGCACATTATTTAAAGGCGGTGAAATATTCTACTGTCAGACCTATAGATCCAGAGAATTCTATTAAAGAGATTACTTGTGCAATTGAAAGTATAGGTAGGGTAATGTATCCCAAGAAAAGTACTTTAGGTGACGTAGTAAATGAGATGAAAAGACAGAAAGATTTACCAAAACATCTTCTTTCTGTAATAGAAAAGTTTTACACTTATGCTTGCGATGAATCAAGTGTTAGACATGGCAATCCTGTGACTTCCTCAGTTGTAATAGACGATGCAGAGTTCTGTTTGCATGTTGGTGCAGCTATTATTCGTTACTTGGTAGCTTTCTATAAGAAAAGATATATAGAAGAGGAACAATCATCTCTGTAAGATGGATAATGAGGTGATCGCGTTGCTT
>JAYUSC010000465.1:0-3401 GCA_043755885.1 Pseudanabaena sp.
AATCGTGATCGGGCAAGCCTGCGAATTTGACTACTCAGGAACCCAAGCCTGTAAGGTTTTACGGGACGAGGGCTACTATGTGATCCTAGTTAACTCCAATCCCGCGACGATCATGACTGATCCCGCTACCGCCGATCGCACTTATATTGAGCCGATTACGCCTGAAGTGGTCGCGCAGATTATCGAGAAAGAGCGTCCTGATGCGATTTTGCCGACTATGGGCGGACAAACGGCGTTAAATACGGCGGTTGCCCTTGCAAAAATGGGTGTTCTCGAAAAATATGGCGTGGAGTTGATTGGGGCAAAGCTGGAAGCGATCGAGATGGCGGAGGATCGCAAGCTGTTTAAAGAGGCGATGGAGCGGATTGGGGTTGCCATGTGTCCATCGGGATTGGGGACGACGATGGAGGAGTCTCGTGCGATCGCCCAAGAAATTGGCTCCTATCCCCTAATTATCCGTCCAGCCTTCACAATGGGCGGGACGGGCGGCGGTATTGCCTACAACCAAGAAGAGTTTGAAGAAATTTGTGCTTCTGGGCTGGAAGCTAGTCCTGTGTCGCAAATCTTGATCGAGCGATCGCTAATTGGTTGGAAAGAGTACGAGCTAGAGGTGATGCGCGATCTCGCTGATAACGTGGTGATTATTTGTAGCATCGAAAATATTGATCCGATGGGTATTCATACGGGCGACTCGATTACGGTGGCTCCTGCTCAGACCCTGACAGATAAGGAATATCAGCGCTTGCGTGACTATTCGATCAAGATTATTCGCGAAATCGGCGTAGAGACGGGCGGATCGAATATTCAGTTCTCGATCAATCCTGAAAATGGCGATGTGGTCGTGATCGAGATGAATCCTCGTGTGTCGCGGAGTTCGGCGCTTGCCTCGAAGGCGACAGGATTCCCGATCGCAAAATTTGCGGCGAAACTTGCGGTTGGTTATACGCTCGATGAAATTTCTAATGACATCACCAAGAAAACTCCTGCCAGTTTTGAGCCAACCATTGATTATGTGGTTACCAAGATTCCGCGCTTTGCCTTCGAGAAATTCCCTGGGTCTGAGGCGGTGCTAACTACGCAGATGAAGTCGGTCGGTGAAGCGATGGCGATCGGACGGACTTTTCAGGAGTCATTCCAAAAAGCATTGCGATCGCTAGAAGTTGGTCGCTTTGGTTTTGGTGGCGATCGCGAAGAAGTTTTACCTGATCTCGAAAAAATCAAGTACAGTCTGCGGGTTCCTAATCCCGATCGCGTATTTTCGATTCGGGATGGATTTTTGTCGGGCTTATCAGTGCAAGCAATTTTTGAACTGACCAATATTGATCCTTGGTTCTTGCAGAAAATGCGGGAGATTACTGATGTGGAACTTTCGCTGAAGGGTCGGAAGCTGGATAGCATTCTCAAAGAAGAGATGCTCGAAACGAAGCGGATGGGATTTAGCGATCGCCAGATTGCATATTTAACAGGAACAAACGAAGATATAGTTCGCAGCTATCGTAAAGATTTGGGCGTAATTCCTGCTTACAAAACCGTTGACACCTGCGCGGCTGAGTTTGAAGCGCTCACTCCCTATCACTATTCGACTTATGAAGAAGAATCAGAGATTTTGCCTTCGACTAAGCGCAAAGTGATGATTCTCGGTGGTGGACCGAATCGAATCGGACAGGGGATTGAGTTTGACTATTGCTGCTGTCATGCTAGCTATGCTCTGCAAGCCGCAGGGTTTGAGACAATCATGGTTAACTCCAATCCTGAAACTGTTTCCACTGATTACGATACTAGCGATCGCCTGTACTTCGAGCCATTGACTCGTGAAGATGTGTTGAACATCATTGAAGCCGAGCAGCCTGAAGGTGTAATCATTCAGTTTGGTGGACAAACTCCGCTCAAACTTTCGGTTCCACTTTTGAAATATCTGCAAGATACAAATTCTAAAACTAAGATTTGGGGAACTTCTCCCGACTCGATCGACATGGCGGAAGATCGCGAACGCTTTGAGGCGATTTGTACTGAGATTGGGATTACGCAACCACAAAACGGTTTAGCGCGTTCTGAAGATGAGGCTGTTGCGATCGCAAAACGAGTTGGCTACCCTGTAGTCGTCCGTCCTAGCTATGTCCTCGGCGGTCGTGGCATGGAGGTAGTTTACTCCGATGCCGAACTCGAAGACTATATGCACCGCGCCATGATCATCGAGCCAGAACATCCTGTGCTGATCGATCATTTCCTTGAAGGGGCGATCGAGGTCGATGTCGATGCGATCGCAGATCAACTTGGCAATGTCACCATCGGCGGCATTATGGAACATATCGAAGAAGCAGGGATTCATTCTGGTGACTCGGCTTGTTCGATTCCAACATTCTCTTTACCACCTGAAGTTCTCGACACCATTCGTAAATGGACGATTAGTCTCGCCAAATCCCTCAAGGTGATTGGCTTGATGAATATTCAGTACGCGGTGCAGTTGAATAACAACAACCTCAAAGAGAGCAAAGTCTTCATCCTTGAAGCCAATCCCCGCGCCTCGCGTACAGTGCCATACGTTAGTAAAGCAATTAACGTTCCCCTCGTTAACTATGCTTCGCGAATTATGGCAGGTGCGACTCTCGCGGAATTGGGCTTAACCGAAGAAGTGATTCCTAAACATATCTCGATCAAAGAAGCGGTGCTTCCCTTTGCTAAGTTCGCAGGAACTGACACGATTTTGGGACCCGAAATGCGATCGACGGGTGAAGTCATGGGTATTGACACTGAGTTCGGTCGCGCTTTTGCCAAGGCTCAAATTGCGGCGGGAACTCATCTACCACTAGAAGGAACTGTCTTTATTTCGGTTAACGATCGCGATAAGAGCGGTATTTCTACGGTTGCTGAAGCCTTTATCGAACTTGGTTTTAAAGTTGTCGCTACCGAAGGTACTCACAAAATCTTGCGTCGCAACAGCATTGAATCAAAGCAGGTTCTTAAAGTACATGAAGGTCGTCCAAACATTAGTGATGTGATGAAAAATGGTCAAATTCAATTGATCATCAATTCACCAAGTGGCGAAGAAGCTAAAGCTGATGGCAAGATGATTCGGCGTACCGCTTTGTCTTATAAAATCCCTGTAATTACGACTCTTGCAGGAGCTAAAGCTGCGATCGCTGCCATAAAATCTTTGCAGACTGGAGGTATCTCCGTAACTGCACTTCAGGACTACGCTTAAATCAAGGGGCGCTATGCGCCATTCTTTAAGAAAAACGATCCATATAAAGCCGAATAATGTTGCGGCTTTATATGGATCGTTTTTTTCTTGGGGTTCCCTAAGTCCTAAATTAAATAACCTGCATAAGTAGCTAGGCATAATAAAAACCAGAACCCAAAGAAGCTGGTTTGCCCGCTGCGCGGGCGAACCAGCTTCTTTG
>JAYUSC010000466.1:0-3398 GCA_043755885.1 Pseudanabaena sp.
CATTGCTTCTAGTAAACAGCATCTACATAAGCTCTATCGTATTGAATTCTCTGCTTCTACTTCCAACTGGGCTTCCTAGACTTTTGTCAGTCAATCAGGTGATCGTTACATTAATGATTTTCTAGATGCAGAATTTAAGAGTTGGCTTGACATCTTTTCTAGATCGTATCAAAAAAGCGAAGAAACCCAAGATTCCGATCAAGATTTGGTAAATGCAATTAGAATTCATGCGGAAAATTTGGAGATTGCAGGATTTGGAGAAGAGGCATTTTTGAAAGCTGCTGTATTCCGAATGCTTCACTTACATTGTAGTAGTGGTAATCATCGGCATAGATTCATACGGTTTATTAGAGATCAGGTGAATGAATCACTTCTAAATAGATAGAACTTATAACTTAAAGAGAACAAGACAATGGAAGAGATTAACGAAAAAGTAAAAGAATATATCCGACTGTATACCGAAGCAAACTATCCGATCCGAGACATAGCCAAACAATGCAAAACATCAGTCTCCACCGTATACAACGCAATGGTCGCCGCAGGATTTAGATCAAAACACTCACGCACCAGCCATACGAGAATGTCGATGGAGCAGCAGGCGATCGCATTATTGATAATGCGATCGCTATTTTCCATGTCAAAAATCATTAGCTAAAGATACTGATTTTGATATTTATCGTCGCGATCGCAAACAGCCATTTGAACGAGTATCTTTTTAATTACGAATTACGAATTAAAGTCTTTTAATTCGTAATTCGTAATTCCTAATTTAAACGCCAACCGCCACAGGACTATCCATCTTCTTCAATTGCTGAACCAGCAAGCTGAGGAATAGACCGACATCAGTGACCACGCCAACGGACTCAACCGAACCGCGATCAGAGAGTTTAGTCACAACCGCAGGGTTGATATCCACACAAACCATCTTCACACCTGCGGGAGTCATGTTGCCGACACCGATGGAATGCAGCATTGATGAAAGCATCAAAATCATATCTGCACCGCGAATTTGTTCGCTATACAAACGTTGTGCTTCCAGTAAATCCATGACGGTATCAGGCAAAGGTCCATCATCACGAATGGAACCAGCGAGTACAAAGGGAATATTATTGGTAACGCATTCGTACATCACGCCAGTTTTGACAAAACCAGCCTCGACTGCTTTATGAATACTGCCATAGCGACGGACTGAGTTAATCACCTTGAGGTGATGGCGATGTCCACCTTTGACGCTGACGCCACGCTTGAGATCGACTCCCAGCGAAGTTCCCATCGAGGATTGCTCCATGTCGTGAACTGCGATCGCATTACCACCGAGCATCGATTGGACATAGCCCTCACGAATCAAGTAGGCAAGGTGAGGAGCGCCGCCAGTATGCACAACTACGGGCCCACAGGAGATGACTAATTTGCCACCGCGATCGCGAATTTGGCGAAGTTCCCATGCGATCTGTTCGACAACTAGTTCAACGCGACGTTCGCTGGAGACACCAGCACCCATGAACGAGAATTCTTCTTTTTTAGCATTATCTCGGGCTTCAGGTTTACGGACTGTCCGCACGCCGTCATAACCAACGACGACGCGATCGCCGATGATCAGATCTCGCAAAAGCTTACAGTTTGCCGAGCCATCAGCACTAATTGCGATCGCAGCATCCATCCGCTGATTAGTACAACGAATCCATTCGCCTTCAACACAAGCTTCGGTCGGGTAAATCGTGCTGACATAGAAGTCGTCAGGAGCGACACCATCTTGCAACACAGGTTCAAGTTTGGCATCAGATGTATCACGATCTTGAAGCACTGCACCGATTTCAATCAGTTCGCCCATGATCGTTTCCATCAGATCATGAGATGGCGCAGAGATGCGAATCCTAGCTACAGATGTACTTTGTCTCTGTTCGCCAAGGCTGAACTCTAATACTTGGAAGCTACCACCATTATCCGTAACAAGATCGAGTGCGCGATTGATAATGCCAGAGTCGAGCAGATGTCCTCTTAACTCAACGATCCGCGCTTCGACACCACTTGGTTCGATCGCAACTTGTTCATTGCTAACAGGAACTTCGATTGTCCGCAAAGTCAAGCATTTTGCCGCGCCACCTGCCTTAAGAAACTCGGTTAAAGGAGTCTCAATCACAGTAAAACCACAATTGGTGATTTGTTGTTTTAAGCGATCGCTAATTTTGTTCATCACCACATTGCGATCGACATTGACCGCATTGCAAGCGAAGTTCACCGCATCGGCTTCTTCGATGATGATCCGCTTATCCGCAGGAACCCGCATCTCGATCAAACGATTGGAATAGGAATCAAAAGCGGGTGGATAGTATAGTAAATAGCCACCTGTAAGCGGACAGAAGCAAGTATCAAGATGATAAAAGCGATTGTCAATCAAACGTAGCGAAAGAACCTCAACATCGAGCCATTTCGCCAAATAAGGATGAGCATCTAGCTCTGAGCGAAATCCATAGCCAGCCCAGAGCCAACCACCATTGCGATCAAATAGGGCATCGCCAGCACCTTCAAAGGGCAAATCTTTGGGTAGTTCAAACACGGTAAAGCCCTTAGACTCAAACCAAGCCTTAAAATATGGCTCTTCGCCTTGACGCTCTTTGTGTAAAAAACGACTCAATACCGCTTTGTTGCCTAATACCAAGCCAGCGTTGGCGGTAAATACCATGTCTGGCCAGCCTTTTTCGGGTGTCACTAGCTCGACATTGACCAAACCCTTGAGGACTTCATGCAGTTTTTGCCATTGCACGACAGCGCGTTCGCGGCTAGATTTGTGAACATTGCCCTCCATCCAAGGATTGATCACATAGTCTACGTCGTAGTGATCGGGGGCGCACATCAGATAATTCAGTTGGGCAGTCATAAATCAAAGTAAATAATTAGAGGAGAATGCAATTTTTGGTCACATCCATACTGGCAGCCACCAAAAATTGCCAAACAATTGCAAAGCTGCCAATCCTTAATCATACCTAATCGTTTATGTTACAACCCATTGCAAAAGTTATCATCTCTTGATATTTGCTAATCTTGTTACAGACAAGGGGCTTACGCCTCTTGTCACTAGATTTTAGATGGCTTAGTTGTTATAGAGATCGCTAAATGAGCAATTTTTTCTAGAAACTCTTGCAAATACATGGCAATTAGTATAGATTAATCACAGACCCATCCTATTCCCCCCCGTGTGGGTCTGGTATCCCCGAAATGGCAATTACTTCCGAAAGGGGTAAGCGCAAATTAGTAGACCTAAAGCTATCCGCTACACATACGGTATGGTGGCTACTGATGCCGAAGGGATATTTTGTATTTCTAAAACTAAATAAACAAAAAAAGCTCGCACCGCGAGCTTTTTCTGTTTTAAAACCCAGTTAGATAGTTGCGGCGCT
>JAYUSC010000467.1:0-8031 GCA_043755885.1 Pseudanabaena sp.
TCCATCGCGGGGTCGTGCGACTTGTCAAAAATTCTAACTATGCTGATTTTAGCGCCAGCCAAGTTTTCCTCCAACTCGCCCCCCTTGCCTTTGATGCATCAACATTTGAAGTTTGGGGAGCCTTACTAAATGGAGCGCGGTTAGTCTTGTTCCCATCCGACAAACCTTCTCTTGACGAATTAGGGCAGATTATTGAGCGCTATAAAGTCAGCGTTATTTGGCTCACCGCAGGGCTATTTCATCTCATGGTGGATGAACAACTCGAATCACTGCGTCCCTTGCAACAATTGTTAGCAGGTGGCGATGTCCTTTCCGTAAATCATGTCCAGAGGTTTCGTGAAGCTTTGCCCAACTGTCGGTTGATTAATGGATATGGTCCAACCGAAAGTACCACCTTTACCTGCTGCTACCCCATTGAGGATGCTAAGAATCTCGGTAATTCCGTACCGATCGGTCGTCCCATTGCCAACACAGAGGTTTATATATTGAATCCCCAATTGCAGCCGATGCCAATTAGTGCGATCGGGGAAATATACATTGGTGGTGATGGATTAGCATCGGGTTACTTTAATCGCCCTGAGTTGACAACTGAGAGATTTGTTCCTAACCCTTTTAGCAATCAATCAGATGCAAAACTCTATAAAACTGGAGACTTAGCTCGCTATTTTCCAGATGGCAATATTGAGTTTCTTGGACGCATTGATAATCAGGTAAAAATCCGAGGATTTCGGATCGAACTAGGCGAGGTTGAGACCGTCCTCAGCCAATATCCAACCATCCAAAAGTCAGTTGTCATTGTCAGAGAAGATATACCTGCCGATAAGCGCCTAGTGGCTTATTTTGTGCCAATATCAGGGCAAGAACCTACGAGTACTGAGTTGCGTAACTTTTTTAAGCAAAAGCTGCCTGACTACATGATTCCCAACGCTTTTGTCTGTTTAGAGTCATTACCCTTATCTCCTAATGGCAAAATTGCTCGCAAAAAACTACCAGCCCCTGATAGCACACTTAATCTTCAAGAAAGCTATGTTCCGCCTCGAAACTCTACGGAGCAGCAGATCGCTGATATTTGGGCGCAGGTACTTAATTTAGAGCGCGTGGGTATCCATGATAATTTCTTTGAGTTAGGTGGGCATTCTCTATTGGCAACTCAAATAATTGCAAGGCTGCGGAAAGTTTTTACAGTTGAACTGACGCTACGTACTTTCTTTGAAGCCCCGACTATAGGCGATTTGGGAGAGCGAATAGTGACATTAAATTGGGCGAAACAAAGTGTCCAAGTTGCCCAAGATAATCTGTCAGATCAGTATGAAGAGGGAGAGCTATGAAGACACTTGATGCCTTACTGTTTGAATTGAGTCAGAAAGATGTACATCTTTGGTTAGAAGGCGATCGCTTACGCTATCGCGCAGCCAAAGACTCACTCACACCTGAAACGCTAAACGAAATCAAAAATCTCAAAACAGAAATTGTACAGTTTCTGCGTCAAGCCACCTCAAACAACAGTTCTGAGCTTCCTCCAATTGTCAAGATCGATCGCAGTGGATTTTTGCCTCTATCATTTGGTCAGCAGCGTCTTTGGTATCTAAACCAGTTTGAACCTGATAGCTCTTCTAACAACGTTCCTGTTGTGGTTAGGTTTAATGGGATTCTCAATATTCCAGTGCTAGAGCAAAGTCTGCAAGCATTGGCTCGTCGCCATGAGGTGCTAAGAACTCGGTTCCCCGCCGTAAACGCTCAGCCTACGCAAGTGATTGAACCTGATGTCGATCTCACTTTGCCAGTCATTGACCTGCGACATCTTCTATCTGAACAACGTGATCCAGAAGCACTAAGACTAGCGACTGAAGAAGCTCGTCGCCCATTTAATCTCGCGCAAGGTCCAATATTAAGAGTGTTGCTCCTACGGTTGAGTGATGACGAATATCTTCTAGTTTGGAATATGCACTGTATTATTTGTGACGGGGCTTCTTCTGATGTGTTCTATCAAGATCTGACCACGATTTATACTGCTTTTATTGATGGCAAGCCTTCCCCCTTAAAAGAACTAGCAATCCAATATGTTGATTTCGCGCATTGGCAACGACAATGGCTTCAAGGTGAAATCTTAGAGACCCAGATTAACTACTGGAAGCAGAAATTAGAGGGATCTTTGTCAGTCATTCAGTTGCCTACTGATCATCCACGTCCTCCGATAGTTCAGACCTATCGAGGCGATCGCAGAGCGAGAATGTTACCAAAATCTTTAAATGATAGCCTCAGCAACTTGAGTCAGAAGTTGGGCGGAACCCTATTTATGACTCTGATAGCGGCTTTTGAGACTCTGTTACATCGGTATTCACAAAAAGACGATGTGCTGATCAGCTTTGCCAGTGCAGGTCGAGGAGAGGTGGAAACTGAGGGCGTAGTCGGGTTTTTCTCTAACACTTTAATTCAGCGCATTGACTTTAATGGAAATCCCACCTTTAGAGAACTATTTAATCGAGTCCGTGAAGCTTCTCTAGAAGCCAATACGCATCAGGACTTACCTTTTGAGAAACTAGTAGAAGAATTACCACCAGAACTAGGCAATAGCCGATCGCCTCTGTTTCAAGTAAAATTTGCACTCAACCCGCCTTGGTCAAATGGACGAGGCATGGCCTCGGTAAAGCTTCCCGACCTGACTATTACGTCTTTATTTGGTTATATCTATCATGGCAAGACCAAGTACGACTTGATTTTAGTCATGCGCGAGCAAGACGAAGGACTGGGCATGGTGTTTGATTACAATGCCGATTTGTTTGAGGCTAGTACAATTGCGCGAATGTTAGTACATCTTGAGAATCTTCTTGAAGGGATAGTTGCTAATCCTGACCAGAAAGTCTCTGAGCTACCACTTTTAACAACTCAAGAACAACAGAAAATTTTGTATGAGTGGAATGATAACCAAACATCAATTCCAGAAGTCTGTATGCATCGATTGTTTGAGTCACAGGTCGAACGATCTCCCGATGCGATCGCAATTATCAGCACAAACGAGCAGCTAACCTATCGCGAATTGAATAATCGCGCCAATCAACTGGCTCACTATCTGCAATCGCAGGGAGTTTGCTCCGAAACCCTAGTTGCGATCTGCTTAGAGAAATCGGTGCAACTGCTGATTGGTATACTTGGCATCCTCAAAGCTGGTGGAACTTATATCCCTCTTAATCCTAGCTATCCACACGAGCGCCGCATATCTAAACTAAGGAATGCTCAAGTTTCCCTAGCTTTGACCGTATCTGATATAAGTTCTAATCTTGCAGGCTGTGGCGCTAAAGTGGTGTCGCTAGATGCAGAAGAAGAGGCGATCGCAGGGTATAGTATTGATAATCCATCTAGCCCAGTGACAGCCGAGAATTTGGCGTATGTGATTTACACATCTGGTTCAACAGGCGAGCCTAAAGGCGTTACGATTTCCCATCGCAGCATGGTCAACCATAGCCTAGCGATTAGTAAAATATTTGAGCTAAATAGTCAAGACCGCGTTTTACACTTCTCTAATATCAGTTTTGATGCCGCAGTTGAAGAGATTTTTCCCACTTGGTTGATTGGAGCGACGCTTGTTCTGCCCACCGAAAACTTTTATACATCAATTACTTATTTCCTTGAAGGAGTCTCACAGCAAGCCGTTACAGTCCTTAATTTGCCAACAGCTTTTTGGCATGAGCTAGTTCACGGTATTTCTATTCTCAATAAACCCATTCCTGCGGCTCTTCGGTTGGTGGTTGTGGGAGGTGAAAAGGTATCTAAATCAACTTATCAAAAATGGCGATCGCTAGTTGGTGATTTCCCCCGTTGGCTTAATACCTATGGACCGACCGAGGCAACTGTGACCGCGACAGTCTATGAGCCAGATGCAAGCCTCCATCCTGATGCTGAAGTTCCTATCGGTCGTGCGATCGCCAATCTTCAGACTTACGTTCTCGACCGCAACTTACAGCCATCGCCGATTGGAACTGCTGGGGAATTGTATATTGGTGGAGTCGGGCTCAGTCGTGGTTATTTAAATCGTCCAGATATTACCGCAACAAGATTTGTCGCTAACCCTTTCTCTCATAATTCAGAGGAGCGTCTCTACAAGACAGGTGATGTCGTGCGTTATTTGCCTGATGGCAATCTAGAATTTACTGGTCGATCAGACTTCCAACTCAAAATTCGCGGCTTTCGGGTTGAACCAATCGAAATTGAAACCCAATTAGAAAAGTATCCTGCTGTTATGCAAGCTATTGTCCTATGCCACGAGGCTCTCAATGGAGAAAAGTTCCTTGTCGCTTACCTCAGTGCAGGACAGGAGCAAACGATTGATATTGATGCTCTAAGAGAGTTTTTGCGTCAAAAAATACCAGCTTATATGCTGCCGTCTAGTTTTACTGTCTTGGATGTATTGCCATTAACCCCGAATGGGAAGGTAGATCGTCGCGCCTTACTTGACCTAGATGCGGCAAAGGAACAAGCCGCAGAAGTGATTGCTCCTCGTGATGAACTGGAGCAGCAACTAGCAATTACATGGCAAAAGCTCCTAGGTATTCAAGATATTAGCATTCATGCCAACTTTTTCGAGTTGGGAGGCAACTCGCTTCTTTCTGTCCGTTTAGTTGCTGAGATCGAAAAAATATTTAACTATCATTTCCCTCTGTCATCATTTTTCCAGATGGGAACGATCGCCGAGATTGCAAAATGGATGCGTGAAAAGCCATCTGAGACAATCTCACCTGATGAGATTCCTATTGGTCTTGATTTAGAAGACTATCGAGCTTTTCTATCTCTGTGTGCTGGACGTATAGGCAAGCATATCGGAAAACGAGGCTTAATCGTAGAAGTCCCTCCAATTGAGATGAAATCATCTCAGCCTTTTATTTGGATTGGCTATACTGACTTTAGCAAGAATTTAGGATTACATCAGCCTGTATATACGATACCTGGCGGTAGTTGGACACCTTTACACTCCACCGAAAACTATATTGAGGCGATCGCTTCGGTAATAGTTGATGAATTGCTTTCAATTCCTCAAGATGGATCTTATCTAATAGGAGGAAATTGCTATGAAGGAACAGTAGCAATGGAGGTAGCTCACCAATTACAAGAAAGGGGTAAAGAAGTGGCTTTCCTCGCGATAATCGATAGACCAGGACCATCTAAAACATACTATATATTTCGTCAAATCGATTTCAAACTTTGTATATTAAAGCTTCATCTTTTGCAACTCTTCCCGTTATCTCTAATTGACAAAGGCAAGTATATCCTTGAGAGGCTTTCGTTCAATCATGAGAAAGGACTCCGTAAAACTGAGGGTGAGCGAGATTTAAATCAATCTCTGAGTGAGCAGTCTCCACAAAAGCCCAAAAGACCACTGAATGAATATGATCGAATACTACCTCAAGCATGGGATTCAATTGAACAAGTGTTGAATAGTCATCGTTCTAAATGTTATTCGGGTAAAGTCTTTCTAACTTCGCCTACTATGAGTGGTCTGAAATCGAGAACGACCGAAATAAATTGGACTGATTTTTCACGGCTATTTCCCTCCTATGGATGGGGGAAGTTACTAACTGGAAGGGTTGAACTATATCAGATTGATTGTGCTCATGCTGATGTAGGTATGAAGAAAAATGCTGAGCAGATCGGGAAATTAATCTGGAAAAATTCTGAGGAGTTTCGCTAAAATAAAATTAGGGGCGACGCTAAGCATCGCCCCATCTTCTTATTACCCCGTCTAGATCAGCTAGAATATATTACAAAACTACACATTCGCAGGATTTTTATGGATACCATCGACTTAGAAAAGCTTTTTCAAAGAAGCTACTACGTCACACTAGGCGCAACATCATCATTACTTGAGGTAATCCAAGACCCCACCAAGCGTGAAGAAAATTTCAGAAGGTTAGGGCGCAGTTTTGATGAAATTACTCAAGAGCTTGCGGAAAAGGGTGTAACCACCGAAGCTGAGGCTCGTAGCTATGTTGATAAGTTTATTGCTCAACAGGTAAATGGGAATACTGCTAATTCTGAATCGGCAGGCTTAACCACTGTAACCACAACGGCTAAGACTGTCGATGAGAATACAGCTGATAGTTCATCGGAAACATCTGATAAATCAGTTAAAGCTAGTATGCGTGACGAGATTCAACAACTCACAGAACAGCTCGCAAGTTTGCGATCGCAACTAGAGCAATTACGCTCAAAATAGAAAAGAAGAGGCGTATTAGCGCCTCTCCTTTTCTACGAGTAATACCACATGCACAATCAAAATATTTTAGTTTGGTTCCGTAATGATTTGCGATCGCATGATTGCGAAACCTTATATCGGGCTTCTCAAGATGCCGCTCAGACAGGTGTACAGATATTTCCTCTGTATTGCTTTGATCATGCTCATTTTGATGAGACATACTTTGGCTTTGAGAAAACAGGAGCATTTCGCGCCAAATTTCTGATCGAGAGTGTCACAAATTTACGAGAAAGCCTGCGATCGCTTAATTCTGATTTGATTGTTCGTGTCGGTCATCCTGATCAAGTTTTGCCTAAATTAGTTGAGCAACTAGGAATTGGCGCAGTTTACTATCATGCCGAAGTCACCACTGAGGAGAAAACCGTAGAAAAAAAACTAGCTTCTATTCTCAAAGAACATAATATTAGTTTCAAGAGCTTTTGGGGAAGCACGTTAATTCATCTCGATGACTTGCCCTTTGAAGAGATCGCCAATCTGCCTGAACTCTTCACGCACTTTCGCAAACAAGTCGAAGCTGATCTCACAGTTCGCGAAGTTTTCCCTACGCCTGATCGCCTTCCGACCTTACCCGAAGGTATTGATATCGGTGAAATTCCTACGTTAGCAAATCTCGGACTTAAAGAACCTGCTCTAGAACCTCAATATTGCGATCGCGCTGTATTGCAATTTCAAGGCGGCGAAACCAAAGCGATGCAAAGACTAGAGCATTATTTTTGGGATAGCGATCGCTTGCAAGTGTATAAGCAAACTCGGAATGGAATGCTCTATGCTGATGACTCTTCTAAGTTCTCCCCTTGGCTAGCATTAGGTTGTATCAGTCCGCGCTATATATACGATCAAGTCAAAAAATATGAATGCGATCGGCTAGCCAATGACTCAACCTACTGGCTAATTTTCGAATTGCTTTGGCGTGATTATTTCCGTTTTGTGGCGGCGAAACATGGTGACAAATTATTCTATCGCACAGGTTTACGTGGTACAGATATACCTTGGAAACAAGACTGGAAACGTTTTGAGCTTTGGCAAACGGGACATACAGGCTTCCCTTTAGTTGATGCAAATATGCGCGAACTTGCAGCCACTGGCTTTATGTCCAATCGTGGTCGTCAAAATGTGGCAAGCTTTCTCACCAAAAATCTTGGCATCGATTGGCGAATGGGTGCGGAATGGTTTGAATCACTGCTGATCGATTACGATCCTTGTAGTAATTGGGGCAATTGGAACTATACCGCAGGGATTGGGAATGATGCTAGAGGGTTCAGATTCTTTAATATCAATAAGCAAGCGCAGAATTACGATCCTCAGGGCGAATATGTCAAACATTGGCTACCAGAGCTTACCGAGCTTCCTGCCAGTAAAATTCATCAACCTTGGCATCTTTTAGCAGTTGAGCAGAAGCGCTTTAATGTTCGCCTTGGGGTTGACTATCCCTATCCTGTTGTCGATTTGTTTGCCTCCGCAAAAGCAAATGAAGAAATTTATGATAATTCTGTTTATCGGTTATAGCTTTACTCCCTTCCCAGTCAAGAAATAGCGGTGCGGGGCGAAGCCCGCCCAACCAATTTTGGGTTTTATATGCACATGTTATTTAATTTCCATTCCTTAGTTAAATTTTTCTTCCATCGATAGTGGTTGAGGTGAGGGTTCTTCTAGCTTTTGTTGTTGTTCATTGGGTAACCAATTTAAAAGAGGCAATGGCAAAAGACTGGTCAGATTGGCAATCAAGATTAATATCCAAAGATGCTCAAAATTAGATTCGGTCACACCCAATAGATAGGTTAGCC
>JAYUSC010000468.1:0-3388 GCA_043755885.1 Pseudanabaena sp.
GAACGCGCTTTGCGCGTTCTTTCCTTTTTGGGTTTTAATTTTGGGCGATTTTGGGCAAGACAAAGGCGATCGCAATACCACCGATGACTAGTATCTCAAAAAAAGCAGAGGCTGGTAGGGATTAGTTGGAGACATGATATTTTTGTTGTAGTACGAATAATTGCATAAGCAAAACATGAATAAAAACTAATAAGTAAGGGTCTGGCGATTCTTACTGCCCACCTTGTGTTTTATATTATGATGTTTTTCACAGGTAACTCTGTTGCTAGTGCATCTGCTATATCACAAGCGCTTAAATGGTTAAGCTTTGGTATTCATGAACAATACGGTGTATGGACACTAATCTGTATTGCATTTATGGCTGACACATTTTTTAAAAAGATTCTTTAGGGGATATAACAATGCTTAAGTTCGCTATGTATTTCGCTATGTTTGTCGGTGCGATCGTGATTGCCTTGTGGGTATCGCGTGAGGCGAACTACTTTTTTAGTGGTTTACTTTACTGGATTAAATATAATTGGCTGCCAGCACTAGGACTTGTGTTTTTGGGGATACTCGCGTACAAGGTTGTTAGCAGTAAATCATGATCCAATATGGGAGATAACTTAGAGCAAATTCTCACAGCTTGCGATCGCAATACATTGGCAGGGCAGCGCGATTACGCCATTTTGCGATTATTGATCGAGAATTCGCTGAAGCGGCAACAGGTAGCGGCGATTAGTATTAGTGATGTTGATTTTAAGTTGCGATCGCTTCTGGTTCAACAGCGCTATAAACGTCAAGATCAGCAAAATCCATCAGAAATTATTAGTCTCAGCTTGGATACAGCCGCCGCATTACAAGACTGGCTGGATTTGATTCATATTAGCAATGAGAATGAGTTAGAAGATTCTCAAGCGCCATTATTTATATCCCTAGATCGCGCTAATTATGGGCATAGGCTAACAGGAACAGCTATCTATGGGCTTGTAAAACGGGCGACAACTAATGCAGGTATTAACGCTGCGATCGCACCCGAAAAGTTGCGATTTAGTCAAGGAAAATATGCGTTGCCTCAAGACTATAAGACACTAAATAGGACTATAGATGAGACACATAAGTCTCAATTGAGACTTATTAGTGTATCTGAATTAGAATGCGAGAATCAAAATAAGACTCGATTAGAGATTAATGAGTCTCAAATAAGAGCAAATAATCAATTAACAAATTCCAGTGATATTCCCTACGCACTTGCAGAATTTAGTCCTGATATATTAACAGGGCTACTTTCTGACAAACGCAGTCTCAACACGAGACGCGCCTACGAAAAAGACTTGCATTACTTTTTCAATTCCGCCTATGGACAGAAGCCCACCGAGATCGTCATTGCTCAGTTTTTGCAATTGAGTAGATTTGAAGCGATTGCGATCGCGCTGCGATACAAATCCGACATGATTGCCAAGGGCTTAAAGGAATCCACCATAAATCGGCGGTTATCAGCTCTTAAGTCGTTAGTGAACTTCGCAGCCAAATTAGGAAAATGCAATTGGAATCTTGATGATGTCCAAACTGAGACAGTCCAAACCTATCGTGATACGACTGGGCTGAAGCCTGAAGGTATTCGCACCATGTTACTGAGCATCAAACGTAACACCACTAAAGGAAAACGTGATTTCGCAATTTTGCGACTACTTTGGGACAATGCTCTGCGCCGTAACGAGGTTGTTAGCGCCAATATCGGTGATTTTGATTATGAAATGCGATCGCTCCAAATTTTAGGCAAAGGACACGGCTCTCAAAAGAGTCTTATCAGTCTTAATATAGTAACTGCTAACGCAATTCAAGAATGGCTATCTTGCTTTGAGACTAAAAATGCAGATCAGCCATTATTTCATGCTCTCGATCCCGCGCATCGTGGTCATAGACTGACTGGAACAGCGATTTACCAAATTGTTGGTCGAATTGGGCGAGACTCAAAAACTTCTAAACATATGTCTCCGCACCGTATTCGCCATTCTGCAATTACCGCCGCGCTCGATGCGACTAATGGCAATGTCCGCAAAGTCCAGAAACTATCGCGCCACAAAAAACTCGACACCCTCATGCTCTACGACGACAACCGCACCAATATGCAAGGTGAAGTATCAAGTTTGTTAGGCGATTTGATATAGCATCAATACAATCCCTAGAGGGATTGTATTGATGCTATCTGCATCAACTCCCAAAAACAAAGTAATATTACATACGGTCTTCGTCTAGAGATGTACAAATATGATGCGAATACTGGCCTTGGTTCCTGGTGGAACTGGCGATCAGTTACTATTTTTCCCGACACTGGATACCCTCAAACAGCAGTATCCTAAGGCCGAGATTGATGTGGTAGTCGAGCCACGGGCAATGGCAGCTTATCGCGTTTGCCAATCTGTGAACCGAGTCCTCAAGTTTGATTTCAGCGATCGCAACTCGTTGGCAGATTTTGGTAACTTACTCGGAACCATCCGCGATCGCGAATATGACGCGGCGATCATTACCCAGCCGATTTTTTCGATTAATATCTTGTTATGGCTAAGCGGTATTCCCAAGCGAATATCCTTCGCGGGACAGGGTGACTTTTTGCTGACGGATATTATTACCGCCGATCCTCAAGAATATGCAGCAGTCCAACAACATAACTTGCTGATGGCGATCAATATCCAGAAGCCATGTCCGCTGATTAAAGTTAATCTCCCCAAAAATGATTTGGACTGGGCGGCGAGTGAGCAGAAGCGTCTTGGCATTCAGCAAAGTGGGTTTATTTTGCTGAATTGTGGTGCTTATGCTAACTATCCTGCGGAGAGTTGGGCGACGATTGCGATCGATATGCAAGCTAAACTGCCAAATTTGCCAATCGTGGCGATCGATAGCGTTAACAATGCCGATTTACTAAAGCAATTAACCGCTAAAGTTCCTAATCTCATCATTACTAGTCCGACTGATATCGGCAAGCTAACAGCGCTGATTGCTTCAGCTAATCTGTTCATTTGCGCCGAGGGAGATGCAATGCAACTGGGCGTGGCGGTTGGGACAGCAATAGTGGCGATTTTGGGAGCAAATACTTCTGCTGGATTATTGCTACCAATTGCCGAAAAGCGCATCAAATATGTGCAAGCGATCGCAGGACAGTCACTAAAAGCGATTAGCCCACAAACAGTCCTCGCCAAAATCTGGGAAGGCTAAACAAACAAAAAGGCTCGCAATGCGAGCCTTTTTGTTTTTGGGCTAAATAGTGGTATATGTCAACTGTAGACAAATTGGTGAGCTTGACACTCCTTAGCCTTAAGGCATGAGGATTCTTGGACTCACTATTGCCTGTAGGACTTGCCCTAGCATGGTCTTACTTAGTGATACCTAGTCTTGCAACTAGCTTCTC
>JAYUSC010000469.1:0-8021 GCA_043755885.1 Pseudanabaena sp.
CAAAGACCATCTTTAGAATCTGAACTTCGTACTCCTCGAACAACAACATTTTATTCTTTTAAAGGAGGCGTAGGACGAACAACAGCGTTAACTCATGTAGCTTGGATTTTGGCTATGCGAGGGCGGAAAGTGGTAGCTGTCGATTTAGATTTGGAAGCGCCTGGATTAAGTACGGCTTTTCGTTTAGATCCACAACCTGAATTTGGGATTGTGGATTATTTCTATGAGCGTTCTTACCAACCTGAAGGAGTAGATCCAAATGTTTTAATTACTAAAATATTTGGTGAAGTTACGATACCTGACGCAACGGGAAGACTTTTTATTGTTCCTGCTGGAGCTTTGACTCTAGACTACATTTCCAAGGTTGAGGATCTTCGTGCAGCTACACTCCTTGATAATGGTGAAACATTGTGGTCAGTTTTTAAACGCGAAATTCAAGAGCAATTAAATCCAGATATTATTTTGGTAGACTCACGGACAGGTATCAATGAATGGGGAGCTTTATCTTTACTGCAAGCTGCTGATGAAGCAGTTATATTTCTATTTCCTAATGAACAAAATCGGCAAGGTATTGATCTGCTCTTAAAATCACTCAATTCTTTTGGGAACCTGTCAATCAATTTTGTTTTTTCTCCTGTTCCCGATCTTAGCGATACTGGAATGATAAAAGTTAGAAGGATTTGGCAAGCATTAAGTGAAGTGATTGAAGAAGAAATAGATAAAGATCAAATTAATGAAAGTGAAAATGAAATATATGAACCACTACTAGTCCCTTATCTGCTACCAATCGCTTTAGCCGATCATTACCCAGTAATAGTTCTGTTAGATTACTACAATCAAATTGCTAATTTAATCGATCAGGATACTAATAAAATTCGTGTAGAGAAAATATTGCCAGCAAAAGATACTGACGAACGCTGGGCAATTATTGAAAGCCTCGAATTTCCAGCACTAAATGCTGCTGATCCCAATTCGAATCTTATTGATCTTTTTCAAAAAACAGCCAATTTTTCTAAGTTTTTAGATGAATCAACTTGTCTTATTAGAGGTCGAAAAGGTACTGGTAAAACGGCACTTTATTCACTTTTGTTAAACCATAAAAATAAGGCTAAATCATTAGCTAATGGGCGATTAGATTCGATTGAATTCTTATCTGGACATGGTACTTTCGATCATAGTCGTCCATCCCGCGATGAGTTTCAAATTATCAATCGTAGGTTAGAGGAAGTAGGGGGGACATGGGAATCTTTGTGGCGTTCTTATTTGATTCTACGTGTGTTTCAATCCAATCATTTAAATCTCACCAAGGGAAATAAAGGAGAAAAATTTAACGGTTTGCGTAATATTTTATCTGGTATACCCATCGGAAATTGGCAAGCTGAACATACTAATGCACTAATTCAATTGTCAATTGACGGTAATTTAATCCTTATTGTCAAAGATGCTCTAGATATTCTTAATGTGCAATATTCTGAGCTAAATCAAGCTCTTTGGCTTCTATATGACGACTTAGATGAAGATTTCCCAGAGAGAGAAGGCATTCGAGAGCAAGCCCTAACTGGACTATTTCAACTTATTCAGTCTTGTGATGCTCGCCGATTAACATCCATTCGATTTAAGATTTTTCTTAGGGAAGATATATGGAATCGTTTAAACTTTGACAATAAAAGTCACTTTAATGGACGCGATTTATTTTTACGATGGACAAGAGTGGACTTTTTGCGTTTAGCTCTTCGTCAGTCTACACAGTCAGAAGTTTTCAAATTATTAGTGGATCGATCTTCCCCTATTGCCAATATTGATGATGCTAATGAAAACAGTTTAAATGAAGCCCTAGATTTATTGTGGGGAATTCGTCGTAGGGCAGGCAATAAAAGCAAATATGTCTACAGATGGGTTTATGAACGTTTATCAGATTTAAACGAAACTACTTTTCCCCGCAGCTTAAGCGTATTGCTGAAAGAAGCAAAGGAACATGAGCTAACTTATAAGGGATCGACCTCAATTAAATCTCCAACTGATCGCTTACTGCGGAGTACATCTCTAGAAATTGGGTTACAGAAGGCATCAGAGGAACGTTGTGAAGCTATTAAACAGGAATACCCTGATTTATGTTCATTTTTTGAATCACTGGAAGCTTGTCCATTTTTACCATCAAAAGAACAACTCGAAAAATTATGGGAAGAAAATGCAGAGAGAATATATCCTGATTTTAATAAATTCGTGAGTTTTTTAAGTGGAATTGGTATGGCTAAATGGAGAGAAAGAGAATCTCGCTATGGCTTTGCGGATATTTATGTCTATGGATTCAAAATGCTTCGTACAGGTGGAAGGTGATATTCTTAATAGTTATTTATTAATAGCTTGATCGTTGTATAAACCTTGTTGGGACGAGTAATTAAACAAGGGGCTTAAGCCCCTTGTTTTTTGTTGATTAACTGCCACCGATACGGGCAACATCGCGGGAATTAGCTTCAAAGGCGGCGTTGAGCGCATCGTCACCGCTTAATCCATCTTCTAGAGCTTCCTTAATCGCTTGCAATACCCGCTTATAATCCTTGGGCATTACCTTCACGAATTTAGGAAGCATCGCATTCCAATCAGCGAGAACTCGCTCACCGATCGCACTCTCTGTATAGTCAACATGCTGTTGAATCAACTGCTTCAGATCCTTGATTTCTTCGGGATCTTCAAGCTTTTCTAAGCCGACCATTGAGGTATTGCAACGGGTTGCAATCGCCCGACTCATCGAGAATGTAGCCAACACCGCCACTCATACCTGCTGCAAAGTTCCGTCCTGTTAAGCCCAAGACGACCACTTTACCGCCAGTCATATATTCGCAACCATGATCGCCGATACCTTCAACTACGGCATTTACGCCAGAGTTGCGGACTGCAAAGTGTTCACCAGCGATACCACGAATGTAGACTTCGCCTTTGGTTGCGCCGTAGAGAGCGACATTACCAGCGATGACATTCTCTTCGGCAACAAAAGTGGAAGCTTTGTCTGGATAGAGAATGATTTTGCCGCCGCTTAGTCCTTTACCGAGGTAGTCATTGGTATCGCCTTCAAGTTCGAGGGTGACACCTGCGGGAACAAATGCACCGAAGCTTTGACCAGCAGTACCTTGGAAATGCAGATGTACGGTGTCATTAGGCAATCCTTCCCAATGGCGCTTGGTGATTTCGTTAAGCGATCGCACTCCAACATAATCAACAACATCAAAATTGCGATCGCGAAATTTACACTTGACTAGCAACTGGTACTCTCAAATTAATCTACGAACCACCTTGTCTAAGGCAATATCTCAAAATAATCACAATGTCTTGGACGCATAATCGAAAAATCACGGCGATCCAAAGTTAAAACGCGAGTAATTCCTAATCTTTCTGCGATCGCAATAATTACCGCATCGACAAAATCAAGTTGACTATCAGCATACTGCTCTAAAATTTGATTAACTCGTTCTAAATCTGTTGCTGTCACCGATTCTATCTGAATTCCACTAACAACCAAATTGGCAATAAATTTCCGCATAACCTGATGTCCTAACCTTGAAGCAATCAAATAACAAACTTCAGGCAGAACGACACTAGGAAGCAGCAATGGCTCATTTATACTTTGCACCACAGCCAGAACGCGATCATGATTACGATCTGTTAAATCTGTTAAAGCAAATAGAAAGCTAGTATCAAGTACAACAGTCATACTTGTTCATCTGCATGAAGACTCCAACCGCGAATCGGATTCACTTCATTTTCTAAAATCTCTTCATCTCTCTCTGAAACATCTTTTTCCCCAGAAGCACCCAAGCCAGCAATTGAAAGTAAAAAACTGTTGTGAGGTGGCTTTGTTTTTGTTTCAACAGTTTTGTAGCGAAGATAGCCAATAAAACTGACAAGCTCAGAGAAATCATTCTCTGGCAAGTTATCAATTATCTCAATAATCTGCTGCCGCGTTGGAGTTAGAGTATTCATGAGCAAATATGAAAAAGATATTCATCGTATTTTAGCTGCAAAATTAGGCGATCGTTCAATTATATTAGCTTAGCTTTGATACAGTTTCACCTCATTTTCACCTTGCTGTCTTACCATGTAACAGGTTTAAAATCGTCATCATTTGCGATCGCCCCAAAATTTACACTTGACTAGCAACTGGCAATCTCAACTTAACCAATGACTTTTGCAACACACTCGGCTTAACACTCAACCAAACTTGATTGCGATCATCTTCAGTATAGCCAACCACCACCGCCCCCACAGGTGAACCAATCTCAGGATACATTTCTGGAATCATTGCGCCACTATCCAAAAAATCTGGAATCTGGATAATCCCCTTTACATTCTCATCTCCAATATCAACAAATACCCCAAAAGGCGCATGAAATTCCACTTTCCCGTAAATTAATTTCCCAAGTCGATACTTAGTTTTGACTTGACTCCAAAGTTGACTATTCATTAGCTATTCTCGCTTTAACACTCTAGGGAACTGGTTTAAAGTTGAAAATAAATCCTGAGGGATCGGTAACTCGATATACGAACCACCCTGATAAGTCCTCTCAAGCGGTTTTAAAAGGCGATCGTATGTTTCTTGGTCTATCGTAACCTCTAAAATACCCTGTTTGTAACTCTGGTTATATTGTTCAGCCAAACTTCTAGAGTTAGTACCAGCAAAATAACACTTACCGTCTTCATAGGGTGGATTGTACGGAAAATCCTCCATCTGAAAACCATTTTGCAACAATTTCTCGCCTTTATTCGGCTGAGGCGCTTTGTAAATAGTGACTGACACAATCAAGATTTACCATGTAACAGGTTTAAAATTATCATCATTTGCGATCGCTACACCTTCACCTGAGGGCTTAATTACAAATAATCCCTTACGATACGCATAACGATCTATTCCCTCATTAATTTCGATTCCTGCGACAGCACCATAGGCTTGATAGTTACTGTAGTGGGGGAAAGCATCTTTAAAGCGCGTTAACTTCTCAACAAACTCATCCACATCATCCTTTGACAAACGTGATTTACATTCTACTAACACCAGTTCAGTGTCATCCACAGCGAGAATATCAATCTCCATTGCAAACCCTTGACGCTTAGTTCTGGCACGGGGATACACTTCTTTTACGTCAATTCCTTTTTCTTGAAATAGCCGCAAAACCGCAGGTTCAACTAACTCCTCAACAAAACGTCCCCATCTTGTCGTGAGTGCTTCAACAGCTTTGCTGGTTCTTTCCACTGTTTTTTCTAGTTTTGCCATACTGCGATCGGCTTCGGCTTTAGACTCAGCCATACGTCGATCATATTGCTCTTGAGATGCTTGGAACAGCTTATAGATGTCATCAATAGTTGTAGGACTACTCATAAACTTCTTATTTGTTTGATTAAATTTTCTATACCTAAGTTATCACATAAAAACAATGGATCTCAGTCCAGCGATCGCATCTGCACAAGTATCTCCATGCTTTAGCCAACTGATGATTGAGGCATAGACTCGATTAAGGCTCTTAGCACTTTGTTAACAGCTTCAGGCGTAGTGAAGATCTTTGCCACATCCTCATCTAAAACGACAACCTTTAATCTATTAGCTTCGCTACGATTAGCAAAATGATTAGGTTTAGCTTTCTGATAATTAAAGCTATATTCAGGCAAAAGCTCATCATCAGAATTCAGTTGATTTTCAAAAGCATTGCTGTTCATAGTCCTCACGCTCTTTTCTTGTAACTAAACGGGCGCTAATAATCTGAATTAGAAAACAAGGGGCTTAAGCCCCTTGTCTCTTGTTAATTAGCTACCACCGATACGGGCAACATCGCGGGAGTTGGCTTCAAAGGCGGCGTTGAGGGCATCATCACCACTCAAACCATCTTCCAAGGCTTCCTTAATCGCTTGCAATACCCGCTTGTAATCTTTGGGCATTACCTTCACGAACTTAGGAGCGATCGCATTCCAATCAGACAGAACTCGCTCACCGATCGCACTTTCTGTATAGTCAACGTGCTGCTGAATCAACTGCTTCAGATCCTTGATTTCTTCGGGATCTTCAAGCTTTTCTAAGCCGACCATTGAGGTATTGCAACGGGTTGCGAAGTCGCCTGACTCATCAAGAATGTAGCCAACACCGCCACTCATTCCAGCCGCGAAGTTCCGTCCCGTTAAGCCCAAGACTACGACCTTACCGCCAGTCATATATTCGCAACCATGATCGCCGATGCCTTCGACTACAGCATTTACGCCAGAGTTACGGACTCCGAAACGTTCGCCAGCGATGCCGCGAATGTAGACTTCGCCTTTGGTTGCGCCATAGAGAGCAACGTTACCAGCGATCACATTCTCTTCCGCGACAAAAGTAGAGGCTTTGTCTGGATAGAGAATGATTTTGCCGCCGCTTAGTCCTTTGCCGAGGTAGTCATTGGTATCGCCTTCGAGTTCGAGGGTGACACCTGCGGGAACGAATGCACCGAAGCTTTGACCTGCTGTGCCTTGGAAATGGAGATGCACAGTGTCATCAGGCAATCCTTCCCAATGGCGTTTGGTGATTTCGTTGCCGAGGATCGTGCCGACAGCGCGATTGATGTTGCGGATGGGAAGTTTGGCTTCGACGGGTTCGCCGTCCACGATCGCAGCTTGACATAAATCCAACAACACAGTCATATCAAGGGATTTGTCCAAACCATGATCTTGAGGGATTTGGCAATAGCGACCGACTTCGGCGCCAACTTCGGGTTGGTAGAGAATCTTCGAGAAGTCTAAGCCTTTCAGTTTCCAATGCTCGACAGCTTGTTTCGCTTCTAGGACTTCGGTACGTCCGACCATTTCATTGAGGGTGCGGAAACCGAGTTTCGCCATCAGTTCACGAACTTCCATGGCAATGAAGGTCATGAAGTTGACAGTGTGAGCAGGATCGCCTGTGAATTGCGCGCGGAGTTGTGGGTCTTGGGTGGCGACTCCGACGGGGCAGGTGTTGAGGTGGCAGACGCGCATCATGATGCAACCGAGGGTGACAAGGGGCGCGGTGGCAAAGCCGAACTCTTCGGCTCCTAGGAGGGCGGCGATGACGACATCACGTCCTGTTTTCATCTGTCCATCGGTTTCGACGACGATGCGATCGCGTAAATTGTTGAGCACGAGGGTTTGGTGAGTTTCAGCTAAACCAAGTTCCCAAGGTAAGCCAGCGTGCTTGATCGAGGTTTGCGGTGATGCACCTGTGCCGCCATCGTAGCCAGAGATGAGAACGACATCAGCATGGGCTTTAGAAACCCCTGCGGCGATCGTGCCGACACCTACTTCTGATACGAGCTTGACGCTGATACGGGCGGCGCGGTTGGCATTTTTGAGATCATGAATCAACTCGGCGAGATCTTCGATGGAGTAGATGTCATGGTGAGGTGGTGGTGAAATCAGACCGACTCCTGGGGTGGAGTGGCGGACTTTGGCAATCCAAGGATAGACTTTTTTGCCAGGGAGTTGACCGCCTTCCCCTGGTTTTGCGCCTTGAGCCATTTTGATTTGCAGTTCTTTGGCTTGCGAGAGATAGAGGCTGGTCACACCGAAACGTCCAGAGGCGACCTGTTTGATGGCGCTATTTTTGGAGTCGCCTAGCTCGTTTGTCCATGTGTAGCGATCGGGATCTTCGCCGCCTTCGCCTGTGTTGGACTTGCCGCCGATGCGATTCATGGCGATCGCAAGAGCTTCGTGAGCTTCTTGCGAAATCGAACCGTAGCTCATCGCGCCAGTTTTGAAGCGGCTGAGAATTGATTCAATTGGTTCTACTTCATCAATGGAGATGGATTCACGCGATTTGAAATCGAGCAAGCCGCGCAGGGTGAAATGCTGCTGATTTTGTTCGTTGACGAGGGCGGAATATTTCTGGAACAGGTCGTAATTTCCATCACGGACAGCTTTTTGCAAGGCGTGAATAGTCTCAGGGCTGAACAAGTGGGCTTCACCATCTTTGCGCCATTGATAATCGCCACCGACATCGAGGGTGTTGCCACTGGAGGGGCGATCGGGGA
>JAYUSC010000470.1:0-8018 GCA_043755885.1 Pseudanabaena sp.
CTGGCGATGCTGGTCAAGACATCGGTGACATCTTCGACTTTCGGAGGTTCGCCGACAATGTGTAAGCCGCAAGGGAGCACTCGCGATTCGATTTCCATCAGTTTGTTATAAACCTGACCGATGACGTTATCGCGTCCTTCTAGATCCATCTCTTTGGCATCGGTGTCAGGAAGCTGAACATCCTTATCTAGATTTACCAAGCGGACTTTATCCATAATCGTGTTCGTGATTTGGATACCGCGACTGCCGAGGCGAAGATCTTTGTAAGAAGCAATCAGTTCGCTGAGTTCTTGCAAATTGCGGCTCAAGCCAGCATTTTCAGGCGCAGGCGTGATATAGCTGATGATCGTGGCATAACCGCGACGTTTGGCGATCGTGGCTTCGGATGGATTGTTAACGGCGTAGTAATAGATGTTTGGTAGCGCACCAATTAAGCTATCAGGGAAACATTCACCTGACATTCCGACTTGTTTACCTGGCATGAATTCCATCGAGCCATGAGTGCCGAAGTGGAGAACTGCATCGGCTCCCCAGATATGATTGAGGTAGGTGTAGTAAGCGACAAATCCGTGATGCGGAGATGCAGATTTGCTAAACAGCAAACGCATCGGATCGCCTTCATAACCGAAGGTTGGCTGCACACCGACAAATAGATTGCCATATTGCTTACCGTAAATCAGCAAGTTCTGTCCATCGGAATTGAGATGCCCAGGGGCGGCTCCCCACTGCTCGATAATGCGATCGACGTATGGAGTGTTTGCTTCATATTCAGGGACAGACATCTTGTAAGCAACGTTGAGTTCGGGGCTACCGACCATTGCTTGAGGATTGTGCAAGATATCGGACATCATGTCTTGGGATGTTTTGGGCAAGCCTTGGACATCATAGCCATTATTACCGAGAGCTTCCGCGACTTTATGAATGGAAGAGAATACATCCAAGTAAGCAGCCGTGCCGATATTGCCTTTGTCAGGTGGGAAACTGAAGATTGTGATTGCGAGTTTCTTTTGGTGACGTGGCTTGCGGCGGAGATTTGCCCATTTGATCGCCCGATTTGCGATCGTCTCTAAGCGATCACCGATCGCATGAGATCTTCCCGTCATACTATCGCGCCCCGAAAGCACAATCGGATCGAGTCCACCATCTAGTTCTGGCAAAGCAACTTGCAAAGCGACTTGGACTGGATGCAAACCAAGATCGCTATCTTGCCATTCTTCGGTGGTTTGGAATACGAGCGGCAAAGCTACCATGTAGGGGCGATTCAGCTTTTCGAGAGCTTTGATTGCTTTAGGATGATCTTGCTTGGCAGGGCCACCGACTAGCGCAAAACCTGTGAGCGAGACGACACTATCGACGATCGCCCGATCCTTTTGTTTAGGATCGTAAAAATATTCTTCTACAGCATTGGAGAAATCCAAGCCCCCATTGAATACAGAAATTACTCGCGCCCCTAGGGATTCCAATTCTTGCACCATCGCCACATAATGCGCGTCATCGCCTGTGACTAGGTGAGTTCTTGCCATCAACAAGCCCACGCATGGCGCGAGGGGATCTTTCATGTCATCAGAAATATCTTCGCGAGCGTTAAACCATTTCAAATAATCAGTCGTAGTCTCGAACATCTTTGGCGCGAGTGGATGCCAAAGCCCCATATCCAAGTATGTAACAGGATCTTTAATGATCAGCGTCCCCGAGCCAGTTTCTTTAGCTCTTGCCTTGACGCTGGGTAAATAATTCTGAGCAAGCATCAACAAGAAATTTTCGAGATTTTCGGTGGAGCCGCCGAGCCAATATTGGAAGCTCAACATAAAGTTGCGAGCATCCTGCGCCTTGTCCATCGGCATATATTTGAGAATTTTCGGCAAAGTCTGCACGACCTTGAGCATACTGTCCTGAAAAGAACTCCCCGATTTTTCTTTGCGCTTCCGCATAAATTGCGCGATCGCACTTTTGGACTGCCCCAGATTTTCCATACTGAAGCTGCCCATTTTATTAAGGCGCATCACTTCAGGCATCGACGGAAATACTACGCAAGCGGCGAGGCGATCGCGATGAGGTGTAACTGCGAGAGCGATTTTGGTCGCCAGATCATCAATAAAAATTAGTGATGCAATGAAAATATCAGCCGTGGCAATATCCTCTTTGAATGCCTCGTAATTTTCGGGACTCCGAATATCCTCGATTAGATAGCCATTGACCTCGATCGCAAGGTTGGGATTATTTTTATTAATTGACTTTACAGCCGCCGACATAGCGCTCTGATACTGAGGTTCAAGCACTACATAGACCAACTTCATTAAGACCCGACCCTGTAGATTTTCGGGAATGATACGTCTACTAGATAATGATGCGATCGGTGGCGCAGAAGTGAACATGCAGTCTCCTTAAATTACTGTCCTGATTTTGGGGCTTTGTATAATTTATTTTGTTATTTGTCGCGCGAAACGTTACGTCTAATAACAATTTGCGGTTAGATATTTATACCTACTCACTATTAAATACCAGACAACCTATGCAGTGGTTGATTTTGGGCAATAAATGCAATAATTTTAAATTGATTTGTTTACATTTCGTTACATTGCTTAATCTTTGTGATAGCAAAATGACGAAACAAGTTTGTTCAAACTAAACAAGAAGCGGCGCTATACGCGGCTGCTTATTTAGTTTGATGTCTAGGAGATTTGAGCTAAAATCCTAGTAAATCAATAAAAGCCCAGAACTTATGGGAAATCACTATGACATTGCAGCAATCTGTAACACCTCTGCATCGCTTTTATAGTTGCTTGCCTTACTTATTACCCATGTCGGCGGGCGTAATCTATGGAGCTGTCTTATTTCAGCAGTTTCCGCTGCTAGTGCTGCCATTTTTCCCATTTATCTGGTTGTATGGCAATGTTTTAGCATTTCCACTGGTTCCTGTACTTGGTTTGACAGGCGAATTTTTCTTGTTTATGGGTTTATTCTTTTTGATAGTAAGAGATATTCGTGTTCCGCATTTTATTCGCTTTAATACAATGCAAGCTTTGTTAATGCAAATTGGATTATTTATTGTTCAGCTTTTATTTCAAGTTGTCCAACAGTTATCTAGCAATGGCTTACCATCTATAATCAGTACAACTTTTGCCAATACAATATTTATTGGTATAACGCTAATAGCTGGTTATGCCATTTATCTCAGCATTAAAGGCGAATATTCTGATATTCCTACTCTTTCCCAAGCTGCATCATTTCAGTGTGAACAATAAATAGAAGCTCGGCTCTTCATCCTGAATCGATTATGCTCAATTAATTTAAAAACAAACAATGATTTATGGCACGACGTAGTTCAGTCAATTATTTAGATAGGCTATATGCCAGCTTGCCTTACCTACTGCCGATCACCGCAGTATTTGGCTTTGGGGTATTTTTATTCTCACAATTCCCCCTGTTGTCAACTATATTTGCCCCGATTGAAAAAGTAAATAAAATTCTATCTATTCCAATTATTGACTTTATCTCTATTCGTCTTGTTGCTTGGATATGCGTATTTATCTTTGTAGTTAGAAGCTATAAAGTGAATCACTTTATACGATTCAATGCCATGCAAGCTTTACTATTAGATGTAATTGTTGCGCTTGTAGGAGCATTAGTTCAGATTTTAGGAGAAGCTTTAGGACAATTTTCATTCTTTATTTTTGTGTTGCAAATTATTGCAAGTGTTACATTCTTGGGGATAACGGCTGCATTTATATATTCCGTATTTCAATGCGTACTTGGAAAATATTCCGATAAAATTCCTTTGATTTCTGATGTTGCTTATATGCAAGTACGTTGAAATTCTGAACACGGATTAAACGGATTAAAAGATTACACAGATTTTTGGATTTGTAAATTAATTAAAATCCGTGAAATCCCGTAATCCGTTTAATCCGTGTTCAGAATTAATTTTCTATTAGCCGATACAAATCGCTCAATTCCTGCGTAGTCCTGATGTATTTGAATATTAGTATATCTGCCATTTGCTTGTAATAGCGATCGCACCACACTTGCCTGCCCAGCCATTAGCTCTACGATCCAAAAGCCGCCTGAAATTAAATATTCTGGTGATGTATTCACTAATTCTCTGATTGGATCAAGTCCATCTTCACCACCATCTAGGGCTAAATGTGGTTCGTGATTGGTGACTTCTGGTTGCAAATTTAAAACTTCGATACTGGGAATATATGGCGGATTGGAAACTATTCCTGCAATTTGATTTTGCAAATTTAATTTGGCTAATGGCTCAAACCAACTGCCATGATTAAAGTGAATTTGCTGATGGTTCTTGTGAGCATTAATTTTGGCGATTTCTAAAGCTGCCTCGCTGCAATCAACTGCATGAATTTGGGCTTGAGGAAAATGTTGGGCTAGCGCGATCGCAATTGCACCGCTACCAGTTCCTAAATCCACCCAAATCCCATTTTGATAAATGGGATCTTGGCAATTCTCAGCAATAATATCAATAATTAATTCGGTTTCAGGTCTGGGGATTAAGACTGCGGGAGAAACTTGTAATTCTAAATCGCGCCATGTGACTGAGCCTGTGAGGTACTGCACAGGAATGCGATCGCATAGTCTTTTTTGCCAGAGTTGATTGAGGTTAGTTAATACTTCGGGTGTAATTTTTTGCGAGATACTTTGCGATCGCAATCTTAGATCTAGTTTATCTAAAGAAGTTAGGCGCAAAACTAGCCAATCTAATTCGTATACAGGTACGTCATGTTGCTTTGCTGCGAGAAGATTGCGATCGTACCATTCCCAAAAATCCATAATTTCTGTTCCCCAAAGAAAAGGCTCGCTATGCGAGCCTTTTCTTTATTTTGCTTTACGTTTATTCATGTCTTCGAGATAAGCGCGTTGGTAACTGACGAAGCTGTTATGCCATTCTTGAAAACGGCGATCGCCATCGCGTACCAACATTTGACGATACTTTTCTGAAGGAATATATGGTTTTGAAGTTGACATAATGCTTATCCACTAAACTTCGTTTAGATGGTAACGCATTGCGCCACCATTTAAACTATAGCTTCACCACAAATGCATCGGTTACACCTTGAATATGCACGATTTCATCAACTAAGCCACTAGGCAATGGATCGTCAATATTCAAAACCATGACCGCTTCGCCGCGCACCATCCGACGACCGACTTGCATACTGGCAATATTCACGTTGAAACTGCCAAGCAATGAGCCGATTCTGCCGATGATGCCTGGCATGTCACGGTGAAGTGTTAGCAACATGTAATGGGTAGGTGCGACGTTAATTGGGAAACCATTGATGCTGGTAATCCGAATTTCTGATTTGCCAAGTAATGCACCCGTTACTGACTGTTCGCCTTGACTGCCATGAGCTGTTAAGTGAATGGAGCCGCTGTAATCTTCAACCGAGGGATCGCGAGTTTCGGTGACGTGGATACCACGCTCTTTCGCTTCGATGCTGGCGTTGACAAAGTTAACTCTTTCACGCAAAGCAGGAGAGAGCAAACCTTTGAGAGCCGCGACAACGATGGGTTGACTTTCGCTGTTGGCGATTTCACCTTGCAGCTTGACGTTGAGGGTATCGACACGTCCACCAGCCAGTTGTCCCACCAGATTGCCCAACATTTCGGCAAGTTGCAGGTAGGGCTTGAGTTTTTGCCATACATCGGGACGCAGCCCAGGGATATTTACCGCCGATCGCGCAGGTAATCCAAGCAAGACATCGCGAATTTGTTCAGCGACATCAACAGCGACATTGGTTTGAGCTTCTTCGGTCGATGCACCAAGGTGTGGTGTCAAGATCACGTTTGCGCCGAGTTCACGCAAACCTGAATCTGATTCGAGAGGCTCGTTTTCAAATACATCAAGGGCAAGTCCGCCGATTTTGCCGCTCTTGATGGCGGCTGCGATCGCAACTTCATCAATGATCCCGCCTCTGGCGCAGTTGATGATTCTCACGCCATCTTTCATGATCGCGATGCGATCGGCATTAATTAGATGGGCCGTGTCCTTAGTTTTGGGCAAATGCAACGTGATGTAATCAGCTTCACGCAGCAAAATTTCTAGATCAACTAGGTTTACACCCAGCTTCTCAGCACGTTCTGTTGTCAAGAATGGATCGTAGGCAAGAATTCGCATTCCTAAAGATTTAGCAACGGTGGCAACGTGAGAGCCGATTTTGCCTAAGCCAAGAATACCGAGGGTTTTCTTATAAACTTCAACACCAGTAAAGCTACCGCGATCCCACTTGCCACTCTTGAGTGATTGGTTAGCCGCAGGAATGAAGCGCGATAGTGACATCATCATCGCGAGGGTATGCTCCGCCGCTGCGATCGTGTTGCCTTCAGGTGAATTAACAACGACAATCCCCATGCGCGTGGCTGTAGGAACGTCTACGTTATCGACCCCAACACTAGCACGACCGATGATTTTGAGGTTTTTACCAGCTTCAACAGCTTCTTTGGTGAGTTTCGTGCCAGAGCGAATCATGATCGCATCATATTCAGGAAGAATTTGAATTAATTCTTCAGGGCTGAGCGTTGTTTTTACATCAACGGTGGCGACTTGAGAGAGGATATCGATACCAACTTGATCGATGGGGTCAGAAACGAGAACTTTGGGCATAACGATTAAAAAATGTACCAGTGCCTATAGCGGAAGGTTTGCGGCTACACTCTAACTTCTTGACAAAAGCAAGATATGGCGTAGCTTAGACACACTAAGAGGACAATAATTACTTACCCCATTAATATTAAGGCAAAATTAAGTAATCTACAAAGTATTGAAATTTCAGCAAAGTAGGGTGCCTTACGCTATGAGAGCAAATTTATGGTTTGGCAGTATTTACTAATTTTTGGGGCGGCGCTATTAGCAGGTGGGATCAATGGCATTGCTGGCGGCGGCAGTTTTATTTTGTTTCCTGTGCTGATGTTTGTCGGCATTCCACCCATAATGGCTAATGCCACGAATGCGATCGCACTATTACCAGGCACATTAGCCAGTGCAGGAGCCTATCGTCATGAATTTGATGCGGATAAGCGATCGCTAATTCAGTTATGCATATTGGGGGTGATTGGCGGACTTGCAGGGGCAATTTTGCTGCTGAGGACTCCATCGGCAACTTTTTTGCAAGTTTTGCCATATCTACTACTGACAGCAACATTGGCTTTTACATTTAGTAATAAATTAACAATCTGGGTTGAACAGCAACAATCCCGATTCGCGAAGCTCAAAAAATTGCGAACTGTCTTAATTACCATCTTGCAATTAGTTGTATCTATGTATGGAGGCTTTTTTGGTGGTGGGATGGGGATTTTGTTTCTGGCAAGTTTTGCGCTAATGGGGATGACCAATATCCATCGCATGAACGCCTATAAGACGATGCTCACCAGTTGTATTAATGCCGTAATCGTGATTCCCTTTGTGAATGCGGGGGTGATTCTTTGGCAAGAGGGTGCGATCGCAGCGATCGGTGCTGCGATTGGCGGATATATCAGTGCTTACTATGCCCAAAAGATTGCCCCAATTGTAGTCAAGCGTTTTGTAATTGGGGTGGGTTCAGCGATGACGCTGTACTTTTTTATTAATGGTTAACAATCACGATTTGACGTTAATCCATCTGATAAAACTGTCTTACATAGCTTTACTTTAACTAACTGCGCTTCTGAGATATTGGAACTAGTGAGATCGGCTTCAGTGAGATCAGCTTTATCTAAGATGGCGTTAGTAAAGTTGGTTAGCAGCATCTTGGTATGCTTGAAATTAACATAGCTGAGATTTGCGCCAGTGAGATTGGCTCGACTCAGATTTGAGAAGGTGATACTCGCGCCAACTAAGTTAGCCCGACTGAGGTCTGAGGCAAGTAGATAGGTGTAGTCTAAGCGACTAACTGGAAGATAAGCTCCTGTCAAATCACAGACTTGACAGCTTTTTGTGGTTTGCAATTGGACAACTTGGCTAGGATTAGCCGCCCATGCTGGCAAGGGGAACAAAAACAATATGAGTAGTGCGATCGCTAAAA
>JAYUSC010000471.1:0-3386 GCA_043755885.1 Pseudanabaena sp.
GTTGCGGCGCGAAGCGCCGCAACCCTCTTTTTGGGTTTGATTTTGTCCTAACATGAGTGGCTATAGCTATAAAAAACCTAAAATATGCAAAATCAGCCACAAGTTAGCATCATCATGGGCAGTGACTCTGACCTGCCCACCATGCAAGGTGCGATCGCAATTTGCCGACAATTTGATATTCCCCATGAAGTTGCGATTATTTCGGCTCACCGCACACCTGAAAGAATGGTGGAGTTTGCCAAGACAGCTCATACTCGCGGTATTAAAGTGATTATTGCAGGAGCGGGTGGTGCTGCTCATTTACCTGGTATGGTGGCGGCGCTTTCGCCTCTGCCTGTAATCGGTGTGCCAGTTTCGACCCGACAACTTAGCGGTGTCGATTCGCTATATTCGATTGTACAAATGCCGAAAGGAATCCCCGTGGCGACTGTTGCGATCGGTAATGCTGATAATGCAGGGCTACTAGCAGTGCAGATTCTGGCTAGTCACAACCCTGAACTTCTGCAAAAAGTATTAGCCTATCGTCAGTCTTTGGCGGATATGGTGATGGAAAAGCAAGATAAACTAGACGAATTAGGAAGCGAGAAGTATTTGCAGCAAATGTGATGTATTGGCGCGGCTTGCCATTTGCTGCAAATTATTGAAAGCAAGCCTTTGGCTTGCTTTCAATAAAACTAATCTTGGGATTTTCACCGCGATCGCTGATAGGATGAAAGGCTAAAGTGTTATTGCCTAGTACAGCATGGATTTTCAGTCGGTTATTTTGGCGCTGCAAAAATATTGGAGCGATCGCGGATGTTTGATTGCTCAACCCTACGACATCGAGAAGGGGGCTGGCACGATGAGTCCACATACATTTTTGAGGGCGATCGGTCCTGAGCCTTGGAGCGTTGCCTATGTCGAGCCATGCCGCCGCCCCACCGATGGACGCTATGGACAAAATCCTAATCGCTTACAGCATTATTATCAATTTCAGGTAATTCTCAAGCCATCGCCCGATGACGTACAGGATCTATATCTAAACAGCCTTAAACATCTCGGCATCGATCCCGCCGATCATGATATCCGTTTTGTCGAAGATGATTGGGAATCACCAACCCTCGGCGCATGGGGTGTTGGTTGGGAAGTTTGGCTAGACGGAATGGAAGTTACTCAATTCACCTATTTCCAGCAGGTTGGCGGCTTAGACTGTCGCCCCGTTTCTGCGGAAATCACCTATGGGCTAGAGCGGCTAGTCATGTACTTGCAAGGTGTAGATTCGGTTTACGACATTGTGTGGCGATCGCACCCACAGCTAGGCGACATCAAATATGGACAAGTGCATCACCAAGGTGAAGTCGAGCATAGTGGCTACAACTTTGGTAAATTTGGCAGCAAGCCACAGGATTCAGATTTGCTGTTTGAATTGTTCTTGCAGTATGAGAAAGAAGCAACACATTTATTAGAAGCTGAACTTGTATTACCAGCCTTTGATTATGTTTTGAAATGTTCACATTCCTTTAATTTACTAGATGCGCGAGGCGTAATTTCAGTAACTGAGCGGGTGCGCTATATCGGACGAATTCGCAACTTAGCGCGTCAAGTTGCCAAGCTTTATTACGCTCAGAGAGAAGCGCTAGGATTTCCTTTGGTTGCTGAAGCAGCACTAACCGTTTAAAAAAAAAGAAAGAGACGCTTTGCGTCTCTTTCTTTTTTTTAAACGGCTGTATTAAGGATTATTAACTAGTTTCTCATATCCACCTTGGATAAAGAACCGATCTCGTATTGTGATGATTTAAGATTTCAAAAGAAACTTTTATAAATTCCCAATTTTTATATAAAATTCATGTATAAACCTTTTCTTGAATATCTAGAGCAGTCGCTATTTCAAAGATTTGACTTGCAAAGCCGCTTGATACCAGAAGGGTTAGAGTCTTGTGTTAGCGATCGCGGTCGCAACCCCGCCACGATTCGCAGTTGGTGCTACCAATGTCCAGAATTTCGGAAAATTCGCTACACATATATTGATGCAGGTGCAAGCGCCCAGATTTTTAATAGCGTTATTTATCCAAGTTGCAACTATGACTTGCCACTATTGGGGATTGATTTTCTATCATTTGGAGCGGTTAAGAACTTGATTGTGATGGATTTTCAGCCATTATTTCAAGATGTTGCTTATTTAGAGAAATATATTTATCCACTCAAAACACTGCACGACAAGTATCCAGACTTAGCGCAAAATCTGGAAATGAAATTTTACGATGCCAATCAATATTTCTCCAAGTATTTATTATTTGCCAAAACCGATCCCGAAACCGTGAAAACGAGAGTACTAGAAGCATTCAAAGATTATTTGAATCTTTATTGGTCAATGCTTGCCGATGCAACGCCTCTATCGGATCAGTCTGATATTCAGCGCATTGTCAAAGCTCAGAAAGACTATGACCAATACAGCGCCGATCGCGATCCTGCCTCTGGACTATTCAGCAGCTATTTCGGGCATGAATGGTCTGAGAAGTTTTTGTATGGATTTTTGTTTGAAGATGCAAAGCCTTTGGCAGTGGCGGTTTAAATGACTCTATATCAACCTTTTCTAGATTATGCGATCGCGTATTTACAAGAGCGATTGCCTGATTTGCAGCCATACCCCATTCCTGAAGGGTTCGAGTCCAAATCTGCGATCGTGGGCAAAGGCAGCCACCAAAATGAAGTCTTGACCACCAGTTTTGGCTATCAGTCATCTAAGCTGCGCCAAATTCGGGCAGCCCATGTCCAAGGAGGAAGCTCGCTTCAGGTTTTGAATTTTGTGATTTTCCCGCATTTAAACTATGACTTGCCATTTTTTGGCGGCGACTTAGTTACGCTCCCTGGGGGACATTTAATTGCGCTGGATATGCAGCCATTGTTTCGTGATCATCCTGATTATCAGGCGCGATATACTCAGCCGATCATGCCAATCTTTGAGAAATATCAGCCACATTTAACTTGGGGTGGTGATTTTCCTGAAGAGGCAAGTCAGTTTTTTTCCCCTGCTTTTCTTTGGACTAGACCGAAAGAGAATGAAGTGGTGGAAACGCATGTTTTCGGTGCTTTCAAAGATTACCTTCAGGCTTATTTAGATTTTTGCGATCGCGCTGAACCGATTACTGATCAGCAAAGATTAGCGGAAATCAAAGAAGCGCAACTGAGATATTTACGTTACCGAGCCGAGAAAGATCCTGCAAGAGGGATGTTTAATCGTTTCTACGGTTCGGAATGGACAGAAGAATATATTCATGGGTTTCTATTTGACTTGGAACGCAAATTGGAACTATAGCTAAAAAAGAACAAGTTGGTGGCGCAGGTACTTAGGAATGAGAATTAAATAACCTGTGCATATAAAACCCAAAATTGGTTCGGCGGGCGAA
>JAYUSC010000472.1:0-3384 GCA_043755885.1 Pseudanabaena sp.
CGGGCTACGCCCGCCGCAACATTTTTGGGTTTTATTATTTCTTGCAAGTTCCTAAACAGAATAAGCCGTCATCATCACCCACAAAAAATCTTGAGGATACCTATGCCATTTTTGACAGGATGTGATAACGTATTTGCACTTTCGTGCTGTCAAAAACCAACATTTTACAGACAGTAAGAAAATAGCCGCGCTACTTTTCGGCTTAGATTGCCCCCCGATCGCCACTGCGTATATCGAATATGTACATTAAAAATGTAGAACTAACCAGATTTAAATCCTTTGGCTCGACCGTATCAATCCCACTAATGACGGGGTTTACGGTAGTTTCTGGTCCCAACGGTTCGGGTAAGTCGAATATTCTCGATGCACTGCTATTTGCACTGGGGCTAGCTGGCTCGAAGGGGATGCGAGCCGATCGCTTACCAGATTTGGTTAACCAAGCCCATAGTAAAAAGGGGCGGATGGTCGAAGCGATCGTCATTGTGACTTTTGCGCTTGAAGAAGCCGAAATGGCGGCCTTGCAAAGTGAAGGCGTGGAGATCCCTAAGGCGGAGGGGCAGACTGTTGGCGAATGGACAGTAATGCGGAAGTTACGAGTGACAAGTCAGGGGACTTATACTTCTACTTATTACATTAATGGAACGCCTTGTAATCTGAGTGAATTGCATGAGCAATTAGCTAAGTTCCGTATTTATCCTGAGGGCTACAACGTCGTATTACAAGGAGACGTTACGGGCATTATCTCGATGAATTCACGCGAACGTCGGGAAATTATTGATGAACTGGCGGGTGTGGGCGAGTTCGATCGCAAAATTTCGACAGCCAAAGATAAGTTAGATGATGTGAAAGCTCAAGAAGAGCGATTTCGAATTGTTGAACAGGAATTGATTGCTAATAAAGAGAAGCTAAAGAGCGATCGCGTTAAGGCGGAAAAATATAAGGCGTTGCGCCTAGAATATGAGCGCATGGAAGCATCAGAAGCGGTGTTGAAACAGCGGGAGATCCTCTATAATCAATCGCTGCGTAATGTTGAACTAATCAATAATAAAGAACAATGTGGCAATTTAGAGAAGTCTTTAGCAGAACTATCGCAGGTGATTGAGACTGGTACGGTGCAGCTTAATGAACTTAGCGATCGCGTGCATACTCTCGGCGAAGAGGAGTATCTCTCGGTTTCTAGTAACTTATCTGGACAACAAGCTGAATTGCGTGGCTTGCAACGCCAGCAGCAATCGATGACGGGTTCTTATCAAAACAATCAAAACCATATTGTTAGTACCCAAGCCGAAATTGACCAACTCTTACGCGAATCGGAAGAGCTAGAATCGCAAAAGCAATTTAAAGAGGTCGCAGGAGCTACTGCTGAAAAAATTCGCGATCAACAGTCAGCGATTGTTTCGCAATATCGCAAGGAAGTGCAAGCGATCGCATCGGCTTCTTCAGAATGGGTACGTCAGCAAACGCAATTGCGTCGAGATGTTGATAATGCTCAAGCCTCGCTCAATCCCCAAAAACAAGAACAAACTAGGATCAAAGAAGTCCTCAACCAGCGATCGCAACAATTAGAATCGCAAGAGCGCGAACTGCAAGAAATCCTCGCAGGAGAGGGTCGCTATGCCGTTGATCTGCTTTCCGATCAAAATCTTGATGAAGCATTGCGCTTACGAGAAGAAGAAGTCGCTAGTGCCGAAGCTTTGGTACAAACCTTAGCCAAAAATCTTGCCGAAGCCCAATTAGAAGTACAACTTCAGAACGAAACGATCGATCGCATTTCGCAAGAGCAGCGCGTCAAAACGCGGCAACTCGACAAACTCGAAGCGCAAGTCCAAGCCAGCCGTGAAGTCCAAGGAACTAGAGCCTCTCAAGTTGTGATCGAAGCGAATATGTCAGGCGTGTATGGATTGGTCGCTCAGTTGGGACTAGTCGAGCCACGTTATCAATTAGCTCTAGAAATCTGTGCGGGTGGACGCTTAGGCAATCTGGTTGTCGATAACGATGAAATTGCATCAGACGCGATCGCATTGCTCAAACGCGAGCGAGCAGGACGCGCTACATTCTTGCCGTTAAACAAACTAAACTCGGCAAAGTTCCCTTCTCGGACAGAAGCACAGAGACTAGGCGCGATCGACTATGCCTTTAATCTCGTCACTTACGAAGATCGCTATCAAGATGTCTTCTCATTCGTGTTTGGCAATACCCTCGTATTCGAGAACCTCACTCAAGCGAGGTTCCACATCGGCAAGCATCGCATGGTCACACTAGAAGGCGAAATCCTCGAAACATCTGGCGCAATGACAGGCGGTAGCGCTCCTTTACATAGCAGTCTGCATTTCGGCAATGCCAAACCTGCGGAATCCTCAGAAACTAAACAACTTCGCGATCGCCTTTTAGAAATCGATCAGATGCTGGCTAGCCTAAATCACCGTTTGCGTGGTGGATTAACTGGTATCGCTAAGTTTGAAGAGCAACTGCAAGCAGCAAGAACTAACCATCGTGAAGCTCAACTCAAGCGCGATCGTATTTACGAACAAATTGAGCGCAATAGTCGCGATCGCAGTCGTCTGCAAGATCAAATTCAACAAACCCGCGCTGCGATCGAAATCGGGCAATCGCAACTGAGTACTCTAGATGGCAATATTGTCGAACTCGAAGCAAAGTTGCTGGTCAAGCGTGCCGAACTAGCCGAATTAGAAGCATCGGGAACCCATACCCGTTGGCTGCAAGCGCAGGATGCATTGCAAGGTCAAGAAGCAATACTTAATAGTGCGGAAATCGAATTGCGAAGAGCCAAGCAACAATTAGGTGAGTTGGAAAACCAGCACAAACTTGCCTTGGAGAAAATGACCCAGCGCCAAATTAGACTCCAAGAACTACGCGGCACTCAAGCGGAGCTGATGAACAGCACATCGCAAATTCAGCATCAAATCAAACAAACTGAAGCGGCGATCGTCTCCTATCAAGCTCGTCTTGATGTACTCGAACAAACTATTGGCGCGGCAAAACAAGAACGCGATGCCTGTGAGCGATCGCTGCGGACTCAACAGCAACAACTGCAACAACAAGAATGGCAGTTACAAAAAAATCGCGAACGCCAAACCGAACTTGAACAGCAAATTGTCCAATTTACCGAACAACTTGCTCAAATCGAGCTTCCCGACATCGTGCCTGAAGTTCCTGAAACGATGACTCTTGAGCAGTTGCAACTAGAGCAACGCCGCTTACTCAAGCGGATTCAGTCGATGGAGCCTGTAAATATGATGGCGATCGCAGAATACGAAGCCACATCGCAACGCCTCGAAGAACTGAGTAATCGTCTCGAAACTCTCAATCAAGAACGCACCGAACTCTTAATCCGCATTGAGAACTTCACCACCCTGCGTCAAC
>JAYUSC010000473.1:0-8008 GCA_043755885.1 Pseudanabaena sp.
CAAAAAGAAGTTGATGCACTCGAACAGGCGATCGCTTCGATTGTCAATCATCAAGCGATCGCTAGCATTCGTGGTGTCGAAGGACATGGGAGCGCTGTCTATTGGCGTGCATTCCCAAATTTAATCCGCACTGACAAGTTTACCTTTTCTACCCGAAACCGCCGTCCACCCACCGATCCTGTGAATGCTCTCCTCAGTTTTGGTTATTCCCTTTTACGTCACGATATTCAAGGCGCTCTGAATATCGTTGGCTTCGATCCCTATCTTGGCTACCTACACACTGAGCGCTATGGTCGCGCTAGTCTAGCTCTCGACTTAATGGAAGAGTTTCGTCCTCTAGTTGTTGATGCGATGGTGTTATCTGCTCTCAATCGTAAAGCGATCGGGCAAGAAGATTTTGTTTCTGAACCTCTTAGCAAGGCCGTGTCTCTATCTAATGAGGCTAGAAGAAAGTTCTTGACACTATATGAGGAGAAAAAGCAATCAAAATTCACGCATCCTGTGATGGGACGCAAATGCACATATCAAGAAGCTTTCGAGCTTCAAGCAAGACTCCTCGCTAAGTTCCTAATGGATGAAACCGATAAGTATCCACCATTAGTACTGAAATAAACTATGTTCATTGTCATTTCCTACGATATTTCCGAAGACAAGCGCCGCACGAGAATCCATAAAATACTCAAGTCCTATGGACAATGGATGCAGTTTAGTCTATTCGAGTGCGAACTCACCGATCCTCAATACGCCAAGTTGCGATCGCGTCTGAGCAAACTGATCAAACCAAGTGAGGATAGTATTCGCTTTTACTTCCTTTGTGGCGGTTGTCATCCTAAAATAGAACGTATCGGCGGTGAGCAGGTACGAGACGATACAATATTTTTTGCTTGATTCATGCAAATTTCAGTTCATGGTCTGCGCGAGCGATCGCCTGTTTTTTTGATGGTATGCAATTATGCTTCTTACAACTGTTTGCTGGTATATCTTTGGATGTGATCAGGCGAGTATGTCGATTCGCGCAAGTCTTGAATGTGCTGATATATCTAGGTTTTCTATGGTTATGGCAAAATCTGCGATCGCTTCAACTAGCCCAAATCTGCTACAATCTTCGTGGTTCGCGCGAATGCACCTTGAAAACCAAATATGGTATACTTTATAAGCGCGGGCGGCTTCACAGCCTCTGAACCCCTTTTAGGGATTGAAACATCATGCAAATCTTTGCCAATCTCATTCAACATGAGGCTTCACAGCCTCTGAACCCCTTTTAGGGATTGAAACGTATATGGGAATCTCTAGAGGAGTTGGTAAGCCTCGAGCTTCACAGCCTCTGAACCCCTTTTAGGGATTGAAACAAATCCTGAATATCTAACTGCTAAATTCAAGCTTCCGCTTCACAGCCTCTGAACCCCTTTTAGGGATTGAAACTTTCGACAATCTCATCAATGCTAGCTACTCACTATTGCTTCACAGCCTCTGAACCCCTTTTAGGGATTGAAACTTTGAAGCTTCTTCAGAAGGTAAAGACATTGAAGGTGCTTCACAGCCTCTGAACCCCTTTTAGGGATTGAAACTCAACAAAAAAAAGCGGCGCTAAGCGCCGCTTTTTGCTTCACAGCCTCTGAACCCCTTTTAGGGATTGAAACGAAAAGTTACCCTTTGCGATCGCACAACAGTCAGGCTTCACAGCCTCTGAACCCCTTTTAGGGATTGAAACGGCTTAACCGCTGGGCGATCGATAGTAATTACAGGCGCTTCACAGCCTCTGAACCCCTTTTAGGGATTGAAACGCAATCCCAATAGTGAAAGCTTAAGCCCTCTTGAGCTTCACAGCCTCTGAACCCCTTTTAGGGATTGAAACATACCGATTTCCCTTGGATGTTCGATAAGGAGAATCAAAGCTTCACAGCCTCTGAACCCCTTTTAGGGATTGAAACTTTGCTGTCAAGATTCGGGAATTGTTTCTAATTTCGCTTCACAGCCTCTGAACCCCTTTTAGGGATTGAAACTTTGTACCACAGCAGCAGCCGTGACTTTTGGTGTGGGCGGCTTCACAGCCTCTGAACCCCTTTTAGGGATTGAAACAACACCAACTGCTCTCAGTGCATTGAACTTGTGGTGCTTCACAGCCTCTGAACCCCTTTTAGGGATTGAAACTCTCAAGCTCTCTTGGGGAACTGATTCCCCTGACGCTGCTTCACAGCCTCTGAACCCCTTTTAGGGATTGAAACTCTACCCCTTCTGTATTTGCGCCACTAAAGCTTTTGCACTCGCTTCACAGCCTCTGAACCCCTTTTAGGGATTGAAACACCGCCCCAAAAACTTTCTGCTGCGGCAGAAAGGCTTCACAGCCTCTGAACCCCTTTTAGGGATTGAAACGCAGTGACAATACCTGTAATCGCCATAAATGGCTCTAGGCTTCACAGCCTCTGAACCCCTTTTAGGGATTGAAACATTTTGATGCAGTCGGTTAGCTGCGCGATTAAAAGCTTCACAGCCTCTGAACCCCTTTTAGGGATTGAAACTTAGGCATACTATTCTTTTGGTAAAGTAACAGAGGCTTCACAGCCTCTGAACCCCTTTTAGGGATTGAAACTACTCTTGGATTGCTCCCCAAAGGATTTGTTGAATAGCTTCACAGCCTCTGAACCCCTTTTAGGGATTGAAACGCATATTCCAAATTTGGATATAACCCCTTATCCCATGCTTCACAGCCTCTGAACCCCTTTTAGGGATTGAAACTTATTGCCGCGACTTCAATTTCCGCGACCGTTGGCTGCTTCACAGCCTCTGAACCCCTTTTAGGGATTGAAACAATGAAAATCACAAAACCAGAATGCACAACAAGCTTCACAGCCTCTGAACCCCTTTTAGGGATTGAAACATGCCTGAAAATATTAAGGAATGGTCTACTCAATGCTTAGGAAAGGCTTCACAGCCTCTGAACCCCTTTTAGGGATTGAAACGGTTTGAGAGGGCGGTGTTAGACATCCCTCGGTATGCTTCACAGCCTCTGAACCCCTTTTAGGGATTGAAACTCTGTAAATACGATTTGACCGATTCGCATCAAGGGCTTCACAGCCTCTGAACCCCTTTTAGGGATTGAAACCTTTCCCTGAGTATGGCTGATTGTTGGCGTTTTTTAGCTTCACAGCCTCTGAACCCCTTTTAGGGATTGAAACGGTTAGCTGCGCGATTAAAATAATACTAGAAGTTGCTTCACAGCCTCTGAACCCCTTTTAGGGATTGAAACAAACCTCTGCAACAAATCCGATTGGTGTGGTTTTTGCTTCACAGCCTCTGAACCCCTTTTAGGGATTGAAACTGCCCAGTTCGCAGTAAGTACTTGTCCTTGATGACCGATGCTTCACAGCCTCTGAACCCCTTTTAGGGATTGAAACAACACGTTACCTCAGCAAATCTGACATTGTTCCCCAAGCTTCACAGCCTCTGAACCCCTTTTAGGGATTGAAACTGCAATAAAAATACCGAACACTTTGATCATGATGGCTTCACAGCCTCTGAACCCCTTTTAGGGATTGAAACTTTGGGCGGCAATGCGATCGGCGAAACTGGTAGCTGAGGCTTCACAGCCTCTGAACCCCTTTTAGGGATTGAAACTATGGGAGCTTTTCGTATAAAGCTTGTAAGGTTTGCTTCACAGCCTCTGAACCCCTTTTAGGGATTGAAACTTGCCTAACGCTGACTTGACTTTAGCGCGATCGGCTTCACAGCCTCTGAACCCCTTTTAGGGATTGAAACTCCTCTGGTGATAAATTATCGGGTGGTGCTGATTTGCTTCACAGCCTCTGAACCCCTTTTAGGGATTGAAACGGGCTTGTGAGGCTAGGCGGCGATGTAGGTTTGCAGCTTCACAGCCTCTGAACCCCTTTTAGGGATTGAAACTGGTTATTTTCAAGCCAAAACTATATCGACAGGTGAGCTTCACAGCCTCTGAACCCCTTTTAGGGATTGAAACCATCGCAAACGAAGAAGTAACGATCGCAACTAAACCACGCTTCACAGCCTCTGAACCCCTTTTAGGGATTGAAACCAGAAAATCGGTGATAACCCAGAAATACTTGTCAGCTTCACAGCCTCTGAACCCCTTTTAGGGATTGAAACGAATGTGATCAGTCTTTAATCCAATTTTCAAAAACGCTTCACAGCCTCTGAACCCCTTTTAGGGATTGAAACTGACAGAATCCCTCTCGGATGATGCCGCTACAATCTCAGGAGCTTCACAGCCTCTGAACCCCTTTTAGGGATTGAAACATGATATTTATTGTTATTTGTCTTGTCGTTGCAGGCTTCACAGCCTCTGAACCCCTTTTAGGGATTGAAACGGGAAGCCCTATTTGTCTGCGAAGTTCTGCGAAGCTTCACAGCCTCTGAACCCCTTTTAGGGATTGAAACAGCGATCGCGATGAAGGCTGAGTATGATGCAAGTATGTAGTTTGCGTTTTGATTCTAGATCTAAAATTTTCAATTCTAGATCTAGATTTTTAGATCTAGATCTAGAATTGAAAATACCAAACCAATTTATCCAACTCAAACAAAATTAGAAGCTTGAACCCGTAAGTACCTCGGTAAAATTAAACTACAGGCGCGGTCAGAGCGAAAACCATTGCTCGTTACCACGCTTTCGCCATCGAAACGACATAGTATACTTTGTCTGCAAAGGAGAAATCGTAGGGGTATTGAAATAATATATCGACCATCCAGACTCGCCATAAAACCCATTTGTATTCTCGTCAACAAAAGCAAGAGATATTTCTGCTGCGTAATCAGGTACGGCATTATTAACGAGGATCTCAAATTCGATCGGGCTATCGATCGACGCGAATCTCCCTAACGGTAAATCTTTAAGCTTTCGCTTAAACCCCTTAAACGGAAAAAAGATAATAATTTCAATTAAAGCCCAATATACGGGGCTTGCCAATCGCCCACCAGAGTTTACTGGGACTAGCCAAGGATCGGGGTAAACAGGTAAGGATTGGTTTAAGTTGATTGTAACAACGTTGAGATCTTTTCCATCTACTGTATTGAAACTGGTTTTAAAACTACATAAATTTCGATCCATACCTACCGTATAGGCAGGGTTTGTTGCATCTTCACTAATTCTCAAAGCCTCCTTTGGAATATCAGCTATTTTGCTTTTTTTCTTGTATTTAATTCGACTATCGTACAAGTATTCGATAATGGCATTCTCAGGAATTTTATTAGGATTGTTATGATGACTGCTAGTAATGTCAAGCTGCGCGTAAACCGATGGCAATGAAGAGTAGCCATATGTTGAGGAGATCCAAAAAGCGACGAGCGTCAATTGCGCCGCTACATCCTCGAGTACTAACTCTTCAGGCACTTTCTCAGGTGCGACATTCTTAGCGTCAATGCGTTGCAATCCACCTTGCTGATTAGGGCGTAAAGAGACTGGACTTCCCACGCTTAATGAAGCGTTGCTTACCAGTTTGCCACTTACAATCTCACCATTTATTTGGACTAGATCCGTTCCATCGTCAGGATCTTTCCCTGCATAAGTTGCAAAGGGGTATTTTTTGCGATCGCGTTTTTGTTGATCGCTGATTTTAGAAAGCCTTTCAGACCGCTTTGCACTCTGAGCCGACGATGCTGTATCGAATAAATTCACATCCAATCACCAAAGCCAATCAATGAGTTCTTGGCTGACACAATTGATATGAGATTAGGTTGGGGCTGATAATTACCAAGTTTATATTGCACCTGTCCACCATCAGAAGTTGTGGCAATATAAGCACCCGTTCCAAGGTCAAAGCCAGATGGCTGCGCGATTACGCTTTGTACCTGATTCAATGCTTTTTCGGCTTCTTTTTTTATGCGATCAGCCCGTTTATTGGATTGGGCGATCGATGCATTCACAAACAAAATTGACATTAATCAATCCTCCAAATTACGCCGCCCACCGATATCAAAACGGGATCGCCGATCGCAATATCCATAGGATCGCGAGAGGCGAATCCTATTAAATTGCCTCCAGTGGCCGCATCCCAGAAACTTAAATGGGTGAGTGACCCAACACTGCCTGCGCTAGCTCCAAAGTCTATCACTGAAGCAGTGGCAATTTGGCTGGAATTGCCACTGCTTGTAATTGCCGACCACAGATTAGCGGGGATTAAAATGCGCCCCGCAGGTCTTATTGTCGCCGTAACTTCAGCCCCAGTCCCGTCGCTATTAAGCGCGGTATGGAGCGCCGCGTAAGTAACGGATAAGGCATTAAGATTTACCTCAGTGAGAAACCTGAGTTGCTTGTCTACTTCTGCGCGCCCCCATTTCGCAGCGACAGTTTTCACTGAGATTCCACCCGAGGGAATCAGGATCGGATTACCCAGCCCGAATGACATTGGGTTAGCAACGCCGAGCGAAGTCTGGAATTTGCCCACATACAGGCAATTACCGTCAGTCGGCGCATCCCAAACGCTGAAGTGGCTAATACCAGCACTAGCAAGGATGGCCGCACCAAAAACGACGGCTTCAGTGCTTTTGATTTCGCGGTGCAATCCGTTGGTGCTGGGAGAAGAGTAATGCGAAGGATAATATATCGCTCTGCCACTAGCGTAAGTCAGGGTCACTTCGCTAGATCCATCATCGCTATCTGCGGAATTTAGCCCGTAATAATGAAAGGGTGCAGCCGTCGTTGAGATCCCTTTGAGGCGGTTCAAATAGGCGGTTTCGGTGTAGTTTGAGATTGTCATAAGATCCAAAAAAGAAAGAAGATTAATAAGTGCAACTACCATCATCTTGAGTTGCTGATGAATCGTAATTGAAAGCGCCTGAATCGGTACACCCGTATATGTCGTAAGTGCAACTACCATCATCTTGAGTTGCCGATGAATCGTAATTGGAAGCGCCTGAATCGGTACACCCGTATATGGGTGTAACGTCGCCGCCAACAGTGATCACTCCGCTAATCACGCTATAAATATCGCTTATAGCAGATGGGTCGAATTCGGCGGCGATCGCATCAAATCTATCGATCGGTGGGTGTCCAGTGGCGATTATTTCGCCTGCGATCGCATCAAATGCCACTCCTTCAAATAAGCCGCCAACAATCAGGCTGCCATCAATAGTAAATACCCCTAAGGTGATTGTAACGGGGTACGTGACATCCATGGGCGATGCGATCGATGCAATGCCACACTCGATCCCATTCCAGAAGGCGTAAGCCTCAATTTGATTTATAGCATATTGCAATCCTTCGATCTTCAAATAATAAATCAGATCATTTTCTTGGATAGCCACTTGATCGAACGGGGCGAAACTCAGCGCATTATCGGTAATTGCTCCGCCAAATTTCCATCCAAGCAGCCGTCCAACTAAAAACTTATTGAAAAGCTTCCCGTAAGTCGTCAGTTGCTGAGTAGTCATGGCATACGGCAAATCTATGGATCTTTGTCGAGGTCTAAAGCTGTCACTTGCTAATTGCTGTGCAAATACCTCCACCTTTATAGGCTCTTCTTTTAAGGTGTTTGTGCTTGCCTCGCCAAAATCGGTGGGGGGACCAGACTTATCTTTACTGATCACAGATGAATTAGAAACAGCAAGATTGGTTGCGGGGCTGTACCCTGCGTCAGGGAAAAGTACTCCGATAGGCTGATATTCAGTGATTGATTTTGTCCATTCCTGATCACCAGTTTTCAGCCATTTCCTGACTGCCTTTTTAGAAACGACAAGATTGGTTGCGGGGCTGTACCCTGCGTCAGGGAAAAGTACTCCGATAGGTTGGTAAATAATTTCATCGTGGGCAGTCACTATCCCATTTACCAACCGAAAACTATTGATTATCAACTTAGAAACGACAAGATTGGTTGCGGGGCTGTACCCTGCATCAGGAAAAAGCGCTCCAATAGGCTCTTCAATCTTTTCACGGGTCTCATACAACAATACTTCGGACAGTTTTGAAAAACGAGAAAAAAAGCTATTCATCGTATAAGGTGCAAGTGTTGAATCAAAACACCAAATGAATAGCATTACAGAC
>JAYUSC010000474.1:0-19985 GCA_043755885.1 Pseudanabaena sp.
TGAAATTCAATATGCAGAATCATTGTTTACATTCTTCGTTTTCGGCTACACGCATGGAGCCTAGTAATGTCGAAATAATCACGCATTTTTTGCGATCGCTAGATCCAGACACAAAAGTAATTTGCCCTAACGCACGCACACCATTAGGAGCGCCCTTAGGTGTAAATTTAACGTAATATACATCTGGCTCAGGAGCAGCCCAAACTTTTATAAAATTTGTCTTTGGGGGAAGTTCTGTATCCTCGACAATCCGTACTCCCTGATCGAAGTTTTGCCAAGGTAGGTTGTCCCAATCCGATTTGGTGCTAGTTGCAACAGAATCAGGATGGATTGCGTATTGTGCAAAGTTAGGGGTATTTCTAAAAGTTGCTTGCCACAAAGTTTGGGTGCGTTTGGCGTTGCTTTGGGTTAAGCGCAAAGTACTAAATGCACGACTTTGTACAGAGTTAAGCCTTTGGTTATTAGCAAAACTTAGCCAAGATGGGGCTGCGATCGCAGACAAAATGCCAATCATCGCCATCACAACTAAGACTTCGATCAGTGTAAACCCGATCATTGTAGACCTGCGATCGCGCTTTCGTGATTGGTATCCTCTGGAAGTTAGTGGCATTTTTTATGAATTTTAGCTATAATTATCTGGCAATTATAGTATTATTATTATAATTAAGAGCAAGAACCTTCAGAACCTGTGACAACGGCTCCAAGTAGAGTTTTAATAGCAATCCATCTAACTCTGGGGCTGTTGGCTATTGATAAGTTGATACAAATAGGATAATTACTAGAATTGACATTATATAAAAAACCTTTTGAATCAAATTCTAAAGTGTAAATGGCTTGAGTCGCAGGAGCAACTGGTAACACAGGAGTACGAGCAGGAGTTTGAGTTATTGACGAAATCACAACTCCTGACTCTAGCGATTGTTCCCCCGCATTAGATCTGAAATTATCTAGTCTGTAAGCTTTTTCTGTCTGAGCAGTGGTAAAAGTAATTTTAGTTCTGTTGTCATTACCAAGCTTACGCAGCTTTGCATCTGATTGGGCAACTTTAATTGCTTGGAAGATCTTAGTCTGAGAAGCATTGATGCGTTGGTTATTGACAAAACCTAACCAAGATGGTGCTGCGATCGCACTGAGGATGCCCACCATGATCATCACGACTAGAATCTCTATAAGTGTGAAACCTAGAGATTTAGAATAGCGCCGCGAATGTTTTTTGGTGCTTATCAGTGATAAAAATTTGCGATAATACCTTTGAAAGAATCGCGCAAAATATTGTAGAAGAGAATTTAAGAAGAACCTCAAAAATTTGTAGTTAGACATCTTGCTATACCTTAAGTTACTAATTCCTTATATTGACTAGACCACGACCAAAACTACGCACATCGGCTGTTGGGAAAAATGGAATATTATTAGTAGTTGGTTTTCTCGTCGATGCGTCGATTCCTGTTCCTAAACGAGCTAAAGCATTTCCACGCATATATATTCTTGCAGTAACACTCTCAGGAGCTACACATACATAAAAACTACTTAAAAGAGCAGGATTAGTCCCGACAGGATTAGTATTATTAAAGTCCGCAGGGATGCGCTGTGTAACAGTGCCCAAAGCTGCATTTACATTACCAACTCCAATTGAAGGATCATCACAATCTAGGTTATATGAGACTCCGCTAACAATCACATTTTTTCCTATCGGGATTCTAATCGCCGCCGTTGCACCTGATGCAGTACCTGCATTATTATTACCACCTTGAGTTGCGTCGTAAGCAGTATCATCCATAAAATCTACTAGTGGTGTAAATGGATTGGTTCCAAAGTCAAAATAATCAAACTTTTTCCATCCCGAAGCTAATGTCGATAGAATTCCTTGACTAGCAAAGTCTGGACGATTAAAACCCTGATCTGGAGTGATGAAATAATATTTTTCATCTTTAGCAACTGTAGGCGTGAGGATCAAGGGGGAGCTAACACTAGTCCTTTGTGCTGCCGAGGTTGTGGGACAATTTAAAATATCTGAGGTACTACCACCAGTACTGCAATACCATGGATATCCATCCTTAAGTTCCCATCGCAAAATTCTGGCAGTTTTTGACCATGTACTCGTATTGATCGTATTATCGATGCTGTCGTTCTTTAGGTAATAAACAACCAAAGAGTAGGTGTATGTATCTCTGCCAAAAGTAGCATTATTTGCATCACAATTCGTTGTATCTCTATAAGCCATGCATCCAAGTTTTATAGCTTTTTCATCGGCAGCAGGAGGCGCTGGCATGGGATTTGGGGCAGGATTTGGAACTGGCGTTGGCGGTGTGGAGGGTGTTTTTGTGTAATTTGCATTCGCTAAAGGGCTGTAGTTATAGCGTTTCCAGAAAACTAAGACGGGTGTACAGAAGTTATTAGAATTACAAACATTGCTAATAGCTCCAGTATCACCAGTAGCAATCCCTTGTCTGTGTGGCAGTTGGTTATTTATTGCGGCTAGAGAATTAGCACCATAGATATAAATGGCTTCTTGGAGGTCGTCAGAAATATAACTAATAGCGGCTTGAAGTTCTTCTTGAGCGTTTGATTTGGCAGTTTCTTTGCGATCGCTATCCAATACACCCACCAAAAAGCCAAGCATAACCACAACCAAGAGGGAGGCAATCAAAGAGGCAACGAGTAATTCAATCAAGGTAAAACCAAGGGCTATACCTTTTCGGCTGGATCGTTTCGATCGCAAAATACTTTTGCCCTTTAAGAAGACCACTAATTTCTGGAACAGCTTTTTCACAGTACAATCTCCCTCTACTTTTATGGTGTGGTTTATTTTGAACCAATGCCTTCAACGATGCCATCAAGGCTTCCAGAATCTACAGTCGGAAATATCTGCGATCGCATAGTCACAATCGGACAAGTAACCGAAGCGGTGCTAGAAAATGCGGTTTTGCTCTGACCACAGGAATCTTCCGTACCTTTTCTCAGAGCTGCACTACCTGACAGCGCATCCGCACGATAGACTCTTACCGCCAGCGAAAAGCCTTTGAGTTTTAAAGTGTTATCTGATACGCCAGTTCGCATCGGTTGGACAAATAAATCTTGAGGATCGTTAACACTAAAGCCATTACCGTTGGCATCGACACAGGTACCCAAAACTGAAGCACTGCCTAACACAGCAGTTGTGACAGCCTGACAATTGGAACTTGCCGAAAGCGATGTTGAGTTGGTTGGTACGTTCACCTCAAGCATATACTGACCTTGAGAGTTGACAGTATTGCTGATCAACGCCGATGGAAAATTAGTCGTGTCAATTATGCCACCTCTGACCGCATCAATATACGATCTTGCAGCTTGAGTAGCCTGATCGACCCTTCTAGCATTAATTCGCGCCGAAGTGGACAGAGCCACCATCGGCGCGATCGACACAATCAAGATACTCACTACCGCCACCGCCACAAGTGACTCTAGTAATGAAAATCCTAAGTCTTGTTCAGAGTCAGGCGATCGCCTAGACTTACTTTTCAAGATATTAGAAAAACAAATTGCGATCGCCAGTCGATGCATCTGATTATTCATAGCTTTCCGATTGGGTGAAGAACATATATCCATTTTACTCAGACACATACACATTAGAAATCTTGCCATTAGCATCAGCCGCACCGCCATAGATAGGAGTGTTGCACTTAGATCTCAGATCGCTACCACGCAAAGTTCTTGTGAGATAGGCTGTCGGAGTGGCGGCAACGTTTTTCTTAGTTGCATCATCTGTCTCTAAGGCACAGAGCAAAGTCTCAACCCAAGGATCGTCAGCAGCAACTTCTCTAAAGTATTCATTTGCGCCTGCGATCGGTTCGGCAAAGCGCTCAGCAAAGCGATCAGCGGGCTGGGTCAATATCCCCACATCATAGCCCCAGAGACGGATTGGCGGTGCATAGTAAGGTGCAGCTTGGTTTGCAGTTATACTCGCATATTGCAGATTGAAATCAGACATAATTCTACCGGCTGTTGTGCCATCTCCAGGTTGGGCAGGATTGAAGAAAATAGTGGCTGTATCGCTGATACCAATAGTTAGAGGCGAAGTAGTCAGAGGTGCTGGCGTGAATGGAGCAGTGGCAAACCGACTCTTGGTGTATTGGATAAATCCACCTAAGATTTTGATTGGCACATTGTCCCAATTTTCAAGGAAGCGGACAAAGTTTTGTAAGCCTCCACCTGTTTCACCAGAATTAGTAAGATCTTTATTTGTATTAGTGCTACCACCATTGATCGTACTAGAGGTTCTAAAAGCCATTCCATTTCTAGATGGAGTGTTACCAGCCACAAAGTAAACGTTGATCTCGGTTTTGGGCGGGCGGATCGTCCATTGTCCCGTACCAGTTCCAGGAGCGCCATTGATCCCACTAGTTACACCGAGATTCACGGCTGGGAAAAGGTCTGAGCTGGTAGTGGCATTAGGCACATTCAGTTGCAAGACTGGCAATAGTGCTGGCTGGTTAACCGAGGTCATCGCCGCAAATATTGTTTGATCATTGACTTTAGTGCTGTCACTGTACAACCCAAGGAAACGCACACCTCTAAATGATGAGTACTTATCCTTGACTGCAAATACAGATGCATTGTCTTCGCTAAGGGCGGCTGTACTCGCTGCTGTTGTATAACCAAGGAAATTGCCAGTGATGATATTTGGAGTTTTTGCGCCCGTAAACAGATTGGGGGCAGTGAGGCTACCGCCAGAGAAGATGAAACTAGGTTCAGTAGAAAGTGTGGGATCACCTTGTCCATCAATTTTAGCTTGTGGTGGGCAACTCGCAGGGGGATTATTGGCAGCACAGTCGATGCCACCTGCTGCTGGAGGATATGGTGTCGGCGGTGGAGTTAGGGAAAGATCGAGTTTGGCACTATTACCATTGCCATTAATTGAGCGTATATAGTAAGTAGTACCAACTTCTAATGGTGGTGGCGGCGTTGGGTTAGGTGAGAAAATGACTCTTGCTCCCACACGTATAGCTGGCACATCAGCAATCTGTAGAGACCCAGCCTTACCATTGTTAAGTAAAAAGTCCTGACCATCAGAACTTGCATTAGATTGAGGAGAACTTAATTCTATTCTCGTTTGTGTACGCGAAGATACCCAGAAGATATTATTGGGATCAACTCCATCAAGAATCATCTTTAAGCCGCTAAACTCGATACTCTCACCGATAGCACCGCGCATAATGAAGACAGGGCTAGGACCACGAAGCACACTGCTCGGTGTGCAAGTACTATCAAGCCCCGTCACAGGATCAGCACAGTTAGCCCTAAAGGTGAGCGTGCCATTTAAAGAACGAATATCACTGATTAAAGCCCCTAGATTGTTGACGTTATAAACATGCACCTTATTATTTGCATAGGTATTAGTGGCGCGAATGACAGGACTGATAGTTGGCGGAACGGGCGGAATAGGAGGATCGACGGTGAAATTACCAGGGGTAAATGTACCCGTTAAAGTCCCCGTCACTGAAGGTAAGATGCCCACAAAGGCATCAGTACCAGTATTGCCAGGATTGAGCTTGGCACTGAGTATTCCCGCAGGCACTCCAACAGTATCGGTAAGGCTCGTGCCAGTGCCTGTGGGTAAAGTTCCGACAAAGTTTTTGATAGCTGGACCAGCCGTATCTGCTGTTTGCAGACAACTTTGATTAGTGGAGTTTGTCGCATTAGCCGTAAAGGCTTTAGCAATATCCACTCTATTTAATGTAGATCGCTGAATTGACTTGTATTGGTAACTCTTCCCATTCGCCCCACAGACTGCAAAGCTGCTAGCAGGCTGCGTGAGACTGGTTATAGGTGTAGTTGTTGTACTTACTACACTTGTATTGTCAGAGGGGAAATGAGGGTTATGTGGCAGATTAAGATTGAGTAGCGTTGTGGAAGCATCGGTGGCTGTATTGCTACCAAAGCCATAGGACTTATTCGTACAAGACTGATCAACAGTGCCATCAGTCAAATTAATACAAGGCGTACTTGGCAATATCAAGCTACCGATAGTATTCAAGTTTGCCTTCATGCCATTCGCCCCCTGTCCAATGGCAGGGAAAGGCAGATTATTTAGAAAAAGATTTTTATTCTCACTATGTGAGATTCTGCCATTCTCACCTGGCAAGTTTGTGGTATCTAATGCATTTCTAAACCACAGCGTCTTTGCTGCGGCGCTACTAGGGAGGCTGTTAGACATTTGATTACTATTAGTAGTATTAGCAACCGTCTGAGTGAAGTCACCAGGGAGCATGGGTAGTTCACCTAACTGCCCTGGGCGAGGCGATACATCAGGGAAGATATCTTCACCATTATCAATAGTTCCATTTCCGTTTTTATCATCGCCCCAGACATAACGACCACCATCAATAGGTGTCACTAATGGATCTAGTGCCGATGGCGGATTAAATATGCGATCGACAGTTTGACCAGTCTTCAGCCCGATATCTCCCGCAGCATGGGGGAAAGGATAAGCTGCGGCGGGCGGAACGATCATCGAGAATGGACTGCCCATAGAGGTGTAAGGCAAATTCGCAAACACAGGCTGAGAAAGAGATGATTGACCTTTGCCTTTGGGTGTGGGTGTGGGTGTGGGTGTGGGTGTGGGTGTGGGTGTGGGTGTAACACAAGGAGGAACATTGGGAACATCATCATTGTTATTAAATGTATTTGCGGTTGGAGTACAGGTTGGACTAACAACACTGTTGTAGGGTACGTTAGTCCTAATGCGACCCCGACGAATGGACTGATTAGTCGCACCAACTGAACTCTTGCCAGCAACACCAGCCGCATAAATCGCGTCATCAGCACCAGCCACAGTGGGAACAGTGACGAGATTGTCTAAACTTAGTCTAAACTCCTCATTGGTACTTTCAGAGGCACTATCGCGCACCACCAATACTGAAAGAACTTTAGAATCAGGGTCATTAGTCGTGCTGCTAGAGCCAGTCCATGTAACATATGTACAATAAGCTCCATTAATACATTGAGAATCTTCTGGTTCACCTGTCGCGAGGACAGTACCCGTGCCTGTGATCGAAGGATACAGACCGCCAAAAGGCACAGTCAGGGTTGTGCCAGCTTTGTTCTTAAGATTGATATTGGCATTAATACCGTTATAAATTCCTCTCAGGAAATCGGTCTTAGTATTATTGGATGCATCGCCAATCAAGGGAAATGTACTGCTGCCCACAGCGCCAGAATAGGCATTTGTATCATTGCGAGGGAACAGTGTCACCTTAACCCTTACAGTCTGGGTTGCTGACAACAAACTACGGCTATTGAGCCTGACAGTGAAATTAAATCGTCGATATACGGCGTTGTTGGTACTGGCATTGCCTTGTCCAGTTGGCGGTGTTACTGCTGCCCCAAGTTCGTTATCGTCTCGGTTCGTAACGCTACCAGTATTATCGGGGAAAGTCGTCGCTCCAAGATCATTGCCAGTCCCCCAAAACACGGGAGGTAAAGTAGTCTGATTTAGCTGTGATTCTAGTGATCCACCTGTATTTTTATCTCTTCTGCGTCCTTCATTGGAGTCAAGATCTCCCGTGATTTCCACGGTTAAAGCTGACTCAGGGCAGGGGATAGTACCATAGCTACTGTTACTGGTAGCGCCACTTGAGGTAGTCAAACCTGATTGTTGAAAAGGAGTTCCACGATTTCCCATGATTTGTGGGTAAGTATAACCAGTCGTGTCACTATTGCCAGAATTGACCGCAATCGGAATCGGCCAAACAACAGAAGAGCTAAGAGTACTACTACAAGCGTTCGCAAAAACAAGTTGTTTATTGCCATCTTTGTAAATATCATCAAACCTCAAGAATGACACGCGACGAGCATAGCGAGAGTCATCATCCGCAATATATCGCGGCGCACTTGCGGGAGTAGTGATTTTGCCTGTGGTTAAGCTATAGTCTGGCATCGTGGTTGTACCGCCGCCGTCTTTAACCCAATCCGAGAAAGTACATTCACTGAGAGGAACTTTGCGACAGATTTCCATGCCATATTCTCTAGCGCTAATGCGACGCTGCACTGGCGTTACACCGTTCCCGTTGTAACTCGAAAGGTTGCCATTTTTGGTAGAAGTTGACGAAAGCTCTCCCATCCATAGGGTTGGCGCGGCTGTAAGCTTATCACCATCAGAGTTGACAGGATTTAGCCATGAGGCACTGGTGGCAAAATTGTTATGCAGGAATCCTTGTCGCCGACGATCTAAAACGTAGATACTGTCTTTGTTTGGTTCGCGACGGTAAGGAATAGTGGAGTTTACGATCTGTGATTGCCAGTTGATGCTGGTAGAGGTATTCGCATTATTGCGGAGATCGTAATCGCCATCAGTCCGATAGCCATCGCGATAGTTTGCTGATAGGACAGTGACAGCATCAGCCAAAACGGTAGCAGGTCGCCATTGATCGCCAGTCCCACAGGTAGTAGTTTGGGTCGGGCGACAGGCAAAGTTGGGATCGAGCTTATTGCTTGCGTCCTTGTTGGCATAGCGATCATAAAAATTGCTCCAGATATTTGCAATATCTGCGGTGTCTTCTCTAAGAAGCTTAGTAAATTCTTGTTTGGTATGTTTATTAAAGCCGGGGTTAGTTGTGTTTGTTTCGTCTGTTGGAGTTGTTGTGAATGTTTGCGTAGGGTCGTATTGCGCTCTGACATAGACTGGGAGATTGGAAACCAGCGTTAAGCCTTTTTCACCCTTGGTTGCTTCTGTCCAAGGGAATTTTGTGTAATCGGTATCGGAAACTGCTTTTATCCCATTGACATCATCAAGATTAGCCTCAACTAGGGCGCTGCGCCAGATGCGATAGCCATTGATCAAGCGGATGCTACTAGGTCTACGGGTGGGATCGAGCAGAAAGTCTGTAGAACTAAGAATTTTGCGCCTAGAGTCGGAGGTCTCTTTGGGATCGCCATTGGCATCTTTGTCGTAATAGCTGCGATCTTCGAGGGCATCTTCACGAGTGGCATAGATGATGCCGCTATAGGGCAGGAGATATTCGGTGGCTACACCTGAATTGTTTGGACCAGTGATCGTTGAGCCACGTAAACGATCCATATCAAGGTCAGTGGCGCGGATTTCTAGGGGTTGGCGTTGTTCAAGTTCTAGATCGTAAATGTCGCCACGGTTTTTGGCGACAACAGCCAAGCCATTGCTAGTACCTGCTGGATCGGAATTGCCATTAGCACCTTCGGTTAATGACTCATTGCGATTGACCGATTTAACTTCCCGACCATCGAGGAAAGCACTCTCTCTAATCGTGCCATGAGGAATTTTGGCTCCATTTTGGGTGGGCAATGTACCTGTGGCAACTGTGATCGAACCATCAAGAATTTGTAAGGCACAGAGATTTGCATCAAGAGTTGATTGCTGAGGCAGGGTTAATTCTGCTGAAGAATCGGTAATGATCTTAGAGAGAACTTCTCTTAATGCTTCATTGGCAAACCGACCATTGGGGAAAATCAGGTTGGCTTGATAGGCTAGTTTGTCAACGTAATTACCTGTAGCAGTTAGATTTATGCCATTGCTACTAATACTAGCGCTGCTAAAAAGCGGAGCAGTAGCAGTATAGGTAATACCCGAAAGACTTGCTTTGATATCTTTAGAGGTCTGCCCTACTGTATAGACAAGCCCATTGTTAGAGCGTCCACCCGTCGCTCCATTCCATGGTGAGGTTGAGGGGTTTTTGGCAGTTACAGGAGTCGATGGATCGTAGTAGCTGCTAACACAAGCGATCGGTTTTTGATAGTCAGATTTTGCTGTGCCGACTGGATTGTAAGCGTTATATTTATAGTGGTAAACAGCGGTTGCCCGCATTTGTAGATCGCCTTTGCGATTGTCAGTCGTGCTACTCCATCCATCACCGTCCGTAATTGGTGCGTAATAACCTGCTGTAGTTCTTGATGGTGTGGTGGTGGTGTCTAGCCAACGTAAATTACCCGTCATTGGCATTGAGTCTGGCCAGACGACATAATTGGTGTTGCCAGATCCAGCAAATTTAGTTTCGTCGATCGGTGTGATGGGATTATTATCTGGTTTTCCATTCCATAAAGGAGCGCTAGATTCATCCCAAGTAGTATTCGGATTGTCTGGAACACCAGTACGAAAGCGCGAGAGGAAAGTGTCTGTGGATTTGCGACTATAGATACCTGCATTGGTGACTACACGCAGCCCCCCTTTAACTGGCTTGGTGTCGGGACTGGTCGCTGTGGGGAGTAATGGATCAGTAACGCCGGGATCAAGGGCAGCCGACAGTTCCCAAAATCCGCCGCGATCAGTTACACCTAGACTACTTAGAGGCGTAGCACGGGTGAAGCGATAGCGATCGCCAGAACCAGAATCAGCCGTTATATCTGGTTTATTCCAAAATATAGAATTTAGATTTCTGGAAATATTGTTACGCTCTTCATTATCAACAAAACCCAAAGTGCCACTTGCACTGCGCTTGAGCCATTGGGCTGGCAATCCATTGCCAACTAATACGCGATCGCCCAGTAATGCTTCTTTGCCAACAGTAGTAACATCTACTGGGTTGGTGGCGACAAGTTTGAGCCGATCTGTGGTGTTACCTGTGAGTAGTGTAAAACCTTTAGCGGCATCAAAAATTGCACCTTTGGCATCAAAACCAGAGCCTGTTGACAGATTGAAATTGGTACTAAGCTGCCCAAAATTGGGATTAGCATAGGCAGGTAACATCCAAGTTACTGGAGGGGCGAACTCTTGTGGTTGACCACCGACACTGGGGAGAGAGGTAAGAACAAGGGTAGAGAAGTCCTCGATCGTACCAAATGCAGCGTCTCGGAAAGAAACTTTGCGAATGCGTTCTCTAAAATAGGCTGTATAGGCATCTCGTCTAGCTTGATCTACCTCTGTTTGTAAAGATAGAGCTTCATCTTGAATCCGTTTTACTAGATCGTCTTGTACGGTGGTTGGATCTTTTGCGCCGCTATAGGGCAGATTGGAAGAGCTAAGGTTAGTCGGCAATGCCGAAGCGTTAATAGTGCCGCGCAAACTAATAGCCTTGGTAACCAATGCGTCAAGACGGTTATTGAAAGCAAAGTCATTGAGAGCCAAATCGGAACTAAGGTTGCCTGTGACAGTGCTATCGACACTCTGATTCGCTTCGGTAATGCGCGGGACATTAGCATCCACTGAGTCGGGTGGTAATCCTTGTCCTAAGAATAAATGCACCCTGACTGGACTGGAAGCATCACTGGATAGCGTAGCAGTATCACTATAAACGGCATCCCCTTCTACTACGTTACCCGCTACAAGGATTTCGCTATTCTTTTTCAAGTAATAGCAGGAGCCATACAAGTTCGGATCGTTAGTCTGTCCTCTTGTGGCATTTCCTCCAGAACTACTGACTTGGTAAAATGTAATTGGGCTACCAGTGGTTGTGCCAACCATCAAGCTACCCGCGCTATAAATCCGACCATTGATGCGAAAAGTGGCGGGGTTGACTAGTTCTGTATCGCCTTCAAAGAAAACGGCATTATTATTCTGAGGAGATCGGGCGCGATCTTGTTGCAGTTCAACGGCGCTGATGGAAGTTACACCCTTGAAAACCTTATAGAGAGCCTTTTCAGCAGTTGTAGGAAAACTAGACTCTGAGGTAATAGGGACGGTAACGGCATAAACAAAAAATGCTTTTTTTAGTTTGTTATTACTTTGTGTCCAACCATCATCACCCGCAATATTAGTCACATCTCCAGTCGCAGAGACACAAGAACTTGAGAGGGTTGTTTCATCCATTGGCAAAGCTCTTGCCTCAAGAGGAACCACAGGGCGATCGACGGGGAGGTTAACAGTTGATGGCGGACGCGCTCGAAACAGAATACTGTACAATCCGTAGGAATCAAAAAAGCCGTCGTTGTCTGTATCAATTGGGAACTTCCATGCAGTCGAAACGTATTCTTTATTCTCGATTTTAGTCTTGTTTATGTTGATCTTGTTATCAGTTGAAAAAATTGAGCTTCCATTAGTAGCCCCTTTCTGACGGAAGTCATAGACTAGCTGAAGACGAGTTTCGTCAGGCAAGGTGTATTTGCCGCTACTATCTTCTTCAGTGATGGTAGTATCTAATTTTGATTCTGGTGGAGTGTTACCTCCTAATTTACCATCCTTTAAGAGAGCATCAATTTTGGCGCGAGCGCGATCGATAATCGGTGTAGCGGCACTTCTAAAGACTTGCTCTTGTCTAGCATTTGCGGCAGTCTGCGCCCGTTCAGATGATCGCGATACGGTGGTAACAACTAGCAAGGTCACCACCAAAGTTACCAAAGTCACAGTTGGTAATACAAAACCTGCTGCACCGCCTTTTCTCTGCCCCCTTGACGCACCCAATAATTGCCGCACAAAGCGCCGACTAATCCGCAGAGGACTACCGATTTTATTGAGCCATTTTCTTAACTTGGCGATAAATTCGGCAAAAAAGCGATTAATTTTACGGCTTTGATTAGAATCAGACATACACTTTTACCAACCTGACTGCAATATATTACCCAAGCATGTTGCAAAAGTTGCAAAGATTCTAAGTTGATTGAGCAGATCGCATGATAATTATTACTAAAAATTTTGATAATGATCGGCAAGTATGGGAGATGAATTCGCATAAATTTTATCTTGGACTAGCGATCGCCCTAGCTTTGCATTTGCTGTTAATCAGCCTCCCGATCGCTTTTTGGATTGACATGAATTTATTTAAGGCTTGGACAATCGATTTGGTACAGCAAGGTTTTGGTAATTTCTATGGCTACTCCAACTGTGACTACCCACCTGCTTATCTTTATATATTGTGGCTAGTTGGCAAGATTTACCAAGTTGGCGATCCGACATTTAGTCATCCTAATAGTGGGCTGTTGATGGCGATGATCAAATTGCCGCCTGTATTAGCTGATATTGGTTCAGCGTTGCTAATCGCCAAAATTCTGAAACCACATACTACAGATGATCAAGCCTATGCGATCGCTTTGATTTATGCTTTTAATCCATTGATGTTATTTGTGTCGGCTGTGTGGGGACAGGTGGACGGAGTAATAGTTTTCTTGATGTTATGGACATTTTATATGGTTCAGCAAAATCATGTAATCAGGGCAGGACTATTAATTGCCGTGATGATAATTGTGAAACCTCAAGGGCTGTTTCTAGCCCCATTTTTAGTCCTTTCTCAATGGTTTCGTCAGGCTTGGTGGAAATGGATTGCGATCGTCGTTGGTGGTCTGGCGCTGATTTGGTTGATTGTCTTGCCTTTCTATGGAATTGAGGCACATGGTATCGCCACCCCATTGCTGTCCTTATATCAACGCTTACAAAGTACTGCAAATTATTATGATTTTGCCTCGGTCAATGCTTTTAATATCTGGGGATGGGCAAATTGGCAACGTGACTACAAGACATTTGGTCAAATTAGCTATAAGGTAATTGGCTTAGCATTTTTGGGAATCCTGACGTTGTGGCTGGGGGCTTTTTTATATCAGCATCGTCATTTTGCTGCTAACTGTTTGGCGATCGCCACGATGTTGATCGGATTTTTTATGTTGCCCACCAGAATGCATGAGCGTTATATGCTTTACAGTTTGGCTTTTCTGGTGATTGCGATCGCGATGATTCCTGTTATCAAATGGATCTATTGGGGCTTTACGATCACAGGCGCGGTTAATGTGGGCTATGTTTATATGCGATATAACCATGCAAATCTATTCAATGCAATTCCAGAAGTATGGTTACAAGTCTTAATTTATACAATCAGCGCTTTGAACGTTATTTTATTTTTATTTCTGCTTTTCCAGACGGTGCGATTACAAACAACGCTAGCCAAATCGTAGAGAAAACTGGATGGAAATTGATCAATTATTCTTACAGTTTAAAAAATTATTTTTAGATTAATCTATGAACTATATATCTTTGAACGATTGTCTGTCTTTATCTGTGGTATTACCTGCGTATAACGAAGCAGAAAATATTGGTCGGGTGATTGCCAATGTTTTGGAGTATCTAAGCGATCGCCAAATTTGCTATGAAATTATTGTTGTCAATGATGGCTCCACAGATAAAACGAAGGAGATCGTCATAGAATTAGCCGCGCAAAATGATCACATTCACTTGATCAATCATCCGCGCAACTTGGGTTATGGATCAGCGTTGCGAAGTGGATTTGAGCAGGCTATGCATGAATATATTTTCTTAACCGATGGTGATGGACAGTTTGAGATTAGCGATCTCGATCAATTTCTGCCATATATTCGTAATTCACAAGGACAAATATTATCAAAAATTGTGATTGGCTATCGGGCAAAGCGAGCAGATATGTTTTTGCGATCGCTGAATGCTTGGATGTATCACCTTTTTATTCAATGGGTGCTAGGACTTAAAGTTAAAGATATCGATTGTGCATTTAAATTATTTCCTAGAAGCGTTTATCAAGCAGTTAAACCGATTAAATCTGATGGAGCATTATTTAGTGCAGAACTTCTTGGTAAAATGCATGATTTACCGATAATTGAATTACCTGTAAAACACTTGCCACGCAAATTTGGCCTAGCTACGGGTGCTAATCTAAAAGTGATTTTGACAATGTTTTGGGAATGTTGGCAACTGAAGAAAGATTATCAAAATCAACATCAAATCCAATTAAATCCAAATACTTTGCCTGGCATAAACCAAATTCGTTGATAAAATTCATGGGGGGATATGGGCAGCCCTAACCAAACTGGCATGAAAAAGATTTGGGTGAGCAAGACAATCACGATGATTGCATAGCCCAAATAACGAATTGCGCCTTGGCGATCGAGCATTTGTGAAACTAGCCAGGCCAGAGCCATAAAGCTAAAAACGGCTGCCGACATGTAGTGATAGATAAATAGACAGCGTTTGACCAATAGCCAAGGTGCATAGTTAGCAAAATATCCCAGCAGGAGATAGCCACTTTGGGGACTAGTTAATTTGCGAATACGGGGCAAGATCGATGCTCCTGTAATAACTACGACGGAAAGGGTAGAACACCACCATAAAATCGGATTGCCGATCGCTTGGATAGACGAAAAATAGCCATCCCGATTTTGGAAATAGTAGCTCATAGGACGAGCGGAGACGGTCCAAGAAATAGCGGATGAGCAGTAGGGATGTGCAGGGTGGGTGGGATCGATACTTGTCACCATGTCACCAGAATGCCACCAAAGGATATGTTCATGGACACGGATCAATGTTTGCCAAAACCAATGAATAGCACCTAAACCAGTTTCTTGAGGAATACCGCCTGAATTGAGCATAAATAGGGGAATCCACTGCACCAGATAAAAGGCGAGCGGTACAGTCACAAAACAGAAGAGATACTGCCACCAGTACAATTTAATAATTTCGGAAAGAATGCCTGTTTGCGATAAATTCTTAGGAAAAAATTTGGCAATCCCCCATACAAATAGAATTGTCAAAAACAACAGCAAACTAAACCCTAAGCCATTCCACTTCACAGAAGCTGAAGCCCCTAACATCGCACCTGCACAGCATAGTAAAAGAGTCCGCGACTTTGTGCGTAATTCTCCCCGTTGTTGTAACCCCGCAAGCAGAAAGATTTGTGATGTCAAGCCAATTGCCACCAAAAACACATTGATCAATCCCAATCGTGACTCTACTATAAATAAGCCGTCACTTAATAAAAACACTCCTGACAAGAGTGCAAAGTTACGCTGATAGGTAAGCCGATAGGCAAGACCGATGACCAAAATTGGCACTAATGCTCCGAATATCGCACTGGCAATGCGATACCCAATTTCGTTATGACCAAACGCGAGAATGCCTAACATGATCAAATATTTGGCTAACGGCGGATGTCCCTCCCAAGTAGGAGCGCCTTGTAAATATTCCTCGGCATATTTTGCGAAGTAGATCTCATCAAAAACTGGGTAAGGAATTTTATCTAGTTGCCATAGCCGCAGAAATAATGCGATCGCAAAAATTCCCAAACTACAAAAAATCAGGTGAAAATCCAATGATAATTGATTGGATAATTGGCGATCTAGTTTCTTGTCTAGATTATTATCGAAATTATTCTGGAGATTCTGCATAATCGTCCTGCGCTAATTGATCCTTGCTGCTAGAGGCATACCATGTACCTGCCACAACTAGCACTGCCAGCCCCATACTACTAGCCAATAAAGGTAACAGATCATGACTAGCACTCACTTGCACACCTGTGCTACCCAAAAACACAAAAGGAGCAATCCCCAAAGGTGTACCCAGTAAAGTCCCAACTAAATAATCACGGCGCTTGAGTGGACTCAATCCCGCGATTAGGCTAACCACACCATAGGGAATCAGCGGAAATAACCTTGCCGCGAAAGCATAGCCCACCCCTCCTTTGACTAAATTTTTACTTATATTTGATGATGAACTAAATTCACCATTTGACCAGTTTTCATTAGTTGCGATCAATTTACTTCCAAGCGATCGCGCTAAAATAAATCCCATTAATGCCGAAATTAAAGCCCCAGCCGATGTGAGTAATAGTCCTTCCATGCCTCCATAGAGCGCCCCTCCTGCAATATTAAAAGCCGTCACAGGTAAGATGAGCAAAGTAGCGATCGCATAAGCCACAACAAAGATCGCATAGCCGCATACGCCTGAAGTTCGTACAATTTCTTGCACTTGGCTAAACCAATCAATATGAGTGAAAGTAATCCAGACAGGAATTATGGTAAAAATGCCAACTATAGCAACTAAAAAATTTTTTTTCATAATTTATAATTGTAGATCAATAGAATGAAAACTGACCCAAATGACAAAATCCGCCAGCAATTCGATCTAACCCCTTACCCCAACTTACCTACTAATCAATCTGGTGTGGAAGGTGATCGCGGCGTGATTGTTCACTCTTTTGTAAGTGCTTGGTATGCCAAAACCCAACGGGTAAGTGATCGCCGAGATCTGACCATCTTAGATGTCGGCTGTGGTTCTGGAGTAACGACTTTAGCTCTTGCCATAGCAAATCCTAATGCGAAAATTGTTGGCATTGATCTTTCAGAAGCCTCTTTACAATTGGCAAGAGATCGCCTGAGCTATCATGGATTTCCCCATGTCGAATTTCGGAATTTATCACTCGAAGAGATTTCGCGATTAACAGAAGAAAATGACGAACAATTTGACTATATCAATTGCGAAGATACGCTGTATCTTGTGTCCGATCCCGTAGTCGGTTTACAGGCAATGCGATCGGTTCTTGCGCCAGAGGGCATATTGCGGACAAATGTGCATAGTTTTTATCAGCGTGCCGATTTCTTTCGCGCTCAAGCACTTACAAGATTATTAGGATTTCTGGATCGCAACCCAACGGAAACTGAGTACAATCAAGTTTACTCAATTATGGAAGCATTAGGAGATGGAACCTTACTTAAAGCCAGTACTTGGACACCCTCCGATAAATCTTTTGGATTTGTCTTGGTGAATTATCTGCTCCAAGAGGACAAAGGCTTTACGATTCCTGAAGTCTTTCAAATGTTGCGATCGGCTAACTTAGAATTTATCGGTATGATCGATCCTGCGGAATGGCGTTGGCAAACGCTATTTCCTAGAGAAATGCCAGATCACTTTATTGAGTTTTTGGCTAATGCTACACCCGAAAAAAATCTTCATGCTTACGAACTTCTCCATCCTGTTAATCGCTTGCTAGATGTTTGGTGTGGCAATTCAGGACGATCGCCTGAATATATAGAGATGAGTCAATGGTCAGAATTGATGTGGCAATCTGCAATGATTTACTTGCACCCCGTTTTACAAACACCGTCATTTTTTCAAGCTCTTGATCGAGCAATTTGCCAACTTCGGTCTGAACCCAATATTCAAACATTACACCCAGATCACCTTGATTCACTCACTGTGAGCCTTTGTTTACGGTTTCTTTGGGAACGCCCATGTAAATTCTCGGATCTTGTTATTTACTGGAGCAGTCATAAACCTAGGCTAGAAGCATATCGCCATGCTTCAACTATTTTAAGTAGTGTCACTAAACCGATTAATAAACTTAGCGATCGTCAAGCTAGTGATGAACTAAAGTTCTTGCTAACCGAGATAGGTTTGTATCATTTAGTCCTAATCGAACAGCCTTTACCATCCTAATTTGACTGCCCAGTAAACACCCCATATATTTACCAAAATGGATAAACCAATCAGTAACCAAGCCAAGACTTTAGGCATCCTTTGCAAGCCACTGGCGATCGCCAAAAATAGAAATGGTAAATAATCGAGGGCATAGCGATAACCAAACTGCACCCATCCTGTTGCTGTATAGATCATCGCTGGCAAGGAAATCATAAAAGCAGCTAGACCAGCTAAAACCACTATAACGTCAAACCAATTAGCGGCGAACAACGCAAAAAAAGCAGGGGTAGTCAGCCAGATATTCATACCCTCTGGCTTGGGACGCAAAAATGGAAATTGTGGTAGAACTTCAGGCATTTCTGTGAAGATCAGCTTGAGATGCTTAGGAATATAAGCTGTATTGAATAAATCATATTTCTCAATCTCAGACGCTTGCACTGATGAATAATAGTTTTGCAGCATATAACCTGATTCCATCGGGTCGCCAAATCTTGCCCAATTAAACCAAGATTGAAAGGCAAAAAGTGGTGTAAATCCAACGCCAAAGCTAAGTCCTTTATAAAGCCAGTGCTCTGGACGTTCCCACATCAACCAACCCAAGAAAAAAACTGAGCCTAAAATCGTCGCTTGACGAGATAGAAAGGCTAGTCCCATGTAGAAACCGAGTAGGAGAAATCGACGCTGACCAAAAAATTCCACCAAGGCTAACAACATCCCCATCTCGGCAACAACATGGGCATAAAACCAAATTGTGCCGATAATACTAGCACTGTAATGAACCGTTCCAAATCCATAGAGAATAGTTAACCCAGCCCGTAAAGCCCCTTGCACTGCTATTCGTCCTAATAGTATCCAGACTAAGAAGACATCTACTGCTCCAACGAACATACATACCCGAATCTGCTCTGTGGCTATTCCCAAAATTGCTACAAAAGGCATTAGCAAGATTGAAGGTAAAGGCGGATTGGGAAGATAGATTTTGTCTTTCCAATAAATTAGATCCACATAATATGATGGCAGATTCCATAGATCGAGCCGACCCTGCAAAAATCCCCATGCTTGATAAACAAAATGCTTGTACCAATCTGGATGCACAGAGTGGGAAGCGAAATAAATTGCGAACGGAACAAACAGCCATAGAACAATCCACAGCAAACCCTGTTTTATCGATAGATTCATATTCATATACAGTGCGGTGGCTGCTTCAATTGCGGAAAGGATCACATAAGGTTTTTTAACTTAGGTACAAAGAAAATAGCAATGATCGCAAAGCCGATCGCAAGACTACTAACTGTGACTATGCCAAATAATTTCCAGATTGTTTTTTGGGGCAAATCCGTATAAGTCAGTTGGTTTCCAATTAGGGTGATCGCCCCTGCGATCGCCCCAATTGCGGAAGTAGTTAACCAAGTAGCTGGGGTTTGTAAGATTAAGAGAGTGATCATTACGGTGAAAGCGATCGTGACCGCCGTCGCCACAATTTCAACAATAGAAAGCGGTTTTTCTGGCTCAGGATTGTAACGCAAATCTTGGAAATTTGCTAAATACATTCCTAGACAGACAACAGCAGCAATCAAACTATAAGTGATGTTGGAAGATCGCCAATAAACTGTGATCACCGCCGCGATCGCAGCCAACAGCCCACCCACACTCTGCGGGATCGCAAATATGCTAACCACCGCCAGCATCAACAAAAAACTGACACTTAAATAGTCGCCAAAACGAAATAAGGTACTTAAGTGAGAGCCTACCCATCCGTAGCCGATCGCGATCGCAATTAGAGAAATTAGTAAGCGATACCCAATCTCAAGCCTACCAATTTTGAGCGCCATGACATGCCACCAGTTTTGCGTCGATACATCAGAAAGTATAGCAATCGTTAGTCAACAAAACC
>JAYUSC010000475.1:0-8007 GCA_043755885.1 Pseudanabaena sp.
CTTCGCGGGCGAATCAGCTTTTTTGGGGTTTATAGCCACTTACCAGACTCGTCGTTCCAAATTCTGACTATTGGAAATAATTACAGAATCTCCTGCGGGTTCGATTAAGAATAGTCCTTCTTGAGTGGCATATTCATCGGCTTTTTCATCGATTTTTATTCCTGCTACGGCTCCATAAAGTTTGTAGTTTTGATATTTGGGAAATACTTCTTTAAATCTTGCTAGTACTTCCAAAAATCGCTTCAGATTGCGAACTTCTAAATGGGATTTTACTTCGATTGCTACAATCTCATTACCATTTTCCACGAGAATATCAATTTCCATCGAGCCGCGTTCATCATCACCTTTCAGGCGCATCGCGGTGTAATGCACATCAATCCCCTGTTCTCTAAAAATTCTAGCGGCAGCGGGTTTAATTAGGTTTTCGACAAATTCTCCCCATCGGCTAGTTAGCCCTCCAACTTGTTTGTTTGTTTCAGCAACTAGCTTTTCAGTTTTGGCGATAGATGTGCGTAACGCTGCCATTTCTTGTTCGGCAATGCGATGACGCTCCTCGAAAGCTTGTTGGTTTTCTTTAAAGATTTGTCGGGTTTCTTTTAGTTCTTGTTCGCCTTCGCGGAACAGGGCGTAGATGTCATCTAGGGTAATGGTGCTTTCAGACATGATAATTTTTGGAGATTGATTACTGTATATGTATTTTAGCAGTTTAGATAAAATTCTGCGATCGCCTTTGAACACATCACGATAATGCGATCGCTATTTTATCAATGCGATCGCCTATCAGTTATTCCTATCGCAATTCTAATCTCGATGCGTTTTTGGACATTTTGTGATGCGCAAAAGATCAGTACTCCGTCTTGTAGTGTTATAGCGATCGCGCCGTCAAGGTGAAGATTTTTGGGTAATGTGGTAAGTGGGGCAATTGTTGAAGTATTCATTTTATTTCTCCTGTCTTACATTTCAAATTGCCAAGCATTGATTTGATTGATGAGTTCTTGGGTGGTTTGTCCTCTTGTGAATAGGCGTGTTTGGATTGGTGATAGGCTTTGGCAGAGTTGGGCGATCGCTTCGTTAGCACTGTTGCCATAAAGATCAAACAGAAAAGTTTAGGAATTACTGATCCAAGAAAGTGGTATTAAAGCATTTCCATCTCTCCAAATTTCTACTATAGATTCTTGAAACTCATCATTATCTAGAATATTTGCATGATCCATAATGATGACTTGAAGATGCGGGGCTAGTTCATTCACTACTTTAAAAATGAATCTAAACATTCTTTGAACTTTGTCTCTATCAGACTCATCAAGAATTTGCAAATCACCATCTTCTCTACTATTTAAGAGTTCTAGTCTATCTTCAGGATAATAAACTTGTGTGGGTTGGTCAATAAATAAAAATCTGGGAGTGGGACGATGATTATCTACAAAAAATTTGTGTAGTGCTAAGTGGGCAATCAGATGATAGCCTAAAATATTCTCTCCACTCCCCATCTGAGACATGGGAATTCTGCGGCTTTGAGAAACTCCATCTTCTACTGCACCTTCAACTACCACTGTTCCTCTAGTAAGATCTAATCTTATTGCTGATTCTTCGTCAACATACTCTAACTCCATCTCTGTCGCCCAGATTTTCATGCGGTTCCCAATGCGAGTAAGTGTAGATTCCATTCTTTCATCTTTGCTGTCTGAATCAAGCATATCCTCTATTTCTTCTATTCTTGCTTCTAGCTGAGAAATAAGAGAGTCTATTTCATGAGTCTCATCTTCAGCATCTATATTCTCTAACCAAAAGCTTATTCTTCCGATGATTCTACTCTGATTAGATATAACTGTTTGCCATCTTCTTGATTCTTCTTGCTGATTTATAATCCCTTGTAAAGCCGCATTAGTATTTTTGCGTTCTACGATTTTGGCTTCTAGTTCTATCTGAAGATTGTCAATATAATCTCTTAATATTGGTTTATCTCTTTCAACAAACTCTAAGTCCTTGGTAAGATTCATCAATGATCTCTTAATAGCATCAGCGCTTGGGATTGACTGAACCATATCTTGTGAACATAGAGGACATATTGACGGATTATGGGGGGATTTTTGTAATATGCTATCGAAAAGACCAATTGACTCAAGTCTTAATTGCTGTTGTTCTGCTGCTGATGTATATCCTTCAGCTTCTTGAGCATGGATTTTTGCAGCCTGAATCGTAGATTTAGTCTGTTCAATTTCTTCTTGCAATTCTCTTGCTCTATCTCTTATTTCACTCTCTCTGTCTGCATTTTCAAAGTCATAATTCTCATTTAATTCTGTCAAGCAGACTTGTTGTAGCAAAGAAACTAACTCTTCGATAGTTGTAGGGATTTCTATATTAGCATTTATTAGTCCAGACTCTATTGCTTCTGAAATCAACTTAATAGCTTGGCTATTTCCTTCTCCTTTGATTGAATCTTTTTCACGCATTTGCCTCTGTAACAGAATTAACTTTCTTGTCGCCGTTCTTAATTCTTGCTGTAGTGCTAAGGTGTCTTCTCTAATAACTCCAAGAAAATAAGGGAGAGTATCTTTAATGGATTGTAGTATATATGGGTCTTGTTTATGAAATAATCTATTCTTTGCGGTTAGATCATTTTGATCTTGAAAGCTAAAAAATAGAGCATGACGAAAATTTGCTTCTAATGGATGGCGAGTTTGAGTATCTGGAGGAATGTTTAGATTTGGAGAAATACCCAATCGACTGTTTATGTGTTTTTCTATAGCTTCAGAAGTTATATTTTGAGCAGGAATATTTTCGGGAATTGTAATTTCATTGGCTTCAATCAAATACGCAGATTTGTTTTTTCTAGCGATAAACATCTGACAAGATGCAAACTGTATCCGAACTGCAAACCAATCTACAGTATTTCTGATAACGCCTGCTGGAACATTAAAAGAGCTACTACCTAGACAATAATCTACGATATCTATGAGAGCTGACTTACCAGTTTTAGATCTACCCGTAACAATATTAACGCCCCACTGCCTAAAAGGTAAAATGCGTCTCTCACCATGTTTTGAATAAAGAATAATGTCTAGTATTTGCATAAACTAAGGTTGAATTCCCCACATGATATAAATCGATCTTATGTCTCCTACTCTAGCAAACCATTTGCCCAAAAGCTCAGATTTTTCATAAAAATCTGAAATCGGAAACTCGTTTTGACTTTTAGTGGGATGTTTCCTAAATTTGCTTGCTTCTAAATCACCATCTTGATTAAGATTTAATAGACCAAGCTGTAGTAAAAATGCAATTGATTCTTGGGTAATTGGAACCAAAGATCTAGTGCGTTGAGCAAAATTAATGCGAACTTCAATATTTTGCTGTAGCCAAGCATTAAGATAACGACCTTGCATAGTCTGTCTTACGTCTTTATATAGCAAAGTTGGTAAAATTAGAAAGCTTAAAAGATATGGGAACGGTTCATTAGATTCCTTAGTATAAGACTTAGCGCATACACGAATTATCTCCCCACAAAAAGCAGGATTGAATAGATTTGCAACATCAGTAGGTCTTGATTCCCAGCTTGTCATACTACTTGGATTGCTGCTTGTGTAACGAGATGACTTAAACGTGTTTTAAATTCTGGATGCCAACCTACTTTAAGTTGATTGGATAAAATATGATAGCTTCCTCGTGAATGAAAATTATCCAAGAAATTCTCTCGAATTGGAGTATGTCTATTTTCATCTACCCAATCAAACAGAGACATACCAAGCTCAATCATTCTATTTTCGTCAGGGAGACTGTTTTTCATTTTTCCTTTCATGGTTACAAATTTTCTATACCATTCATCCCTCAATATAAGTTCATATTTTTCTAACTCATCAGGTAGTACTAATCCCTCAGACAACCACTTTGTACGTTGGCTAAAAGCTCGATAGTAATCACCAATTGCAATACGTAATCTGGAGTCTTCTAGCAAAATTAGTCTTAGTTGTTCTACAAATATCCGCTCATTGCTAGCAAGTTCAGATTCGTCTTTTTCAATAATTGCAGGGAAATCGTTTGGCAGATTATCTGGTCGCAAATCATCTGAAATATTATCGATTTTATTTTGTAGTTCTATTCCACCTATAGATTCATGATTCTCATCCATAAGGTGATTGATCACGCGCTCAAACCACCAACCCTCAAGCCTAGATTTTAAGGGTTGAGGGAAGCGTGTAGAGAGTCTAAGCCTTTTTACGATTTTGTCTTCAAGATCAGCTATATTTGGAGATTGATCAACTATTTGTATTTTACTGATTAGAAACTGCTGTTGCTTTTTCGATAGGCTTTTAAAAGCGTTGTAACAAGGCTGATTACTTACAGAGCTTGAATCTTCTATAACTTTTAACATTTTACCTAAAGCTTCTCCTTCATCTCTAGAGCTACCATGTCGCAACTTACTCGCAATAGAACCGTTTGGTGCTGTAGCAGTTGTAACAAGTATGAGAGCTATCTCTTGAGAGACATTAGAATCTTTGTCAAGATTTTCACTCCAAATACGGATAGTTTTCCATAAGTCCGCACTAGAGTTAGTTAGCGAAGCTTCCTTATTTATGTGATGCTTAAGTTGGAGTAACTCAAGTGGTGTACCGTTATGTTCAAAAGCAACATCATCTAAAAACTCAATAGAGATTTGAGCATCTGGGTCATTTGCAATTCTCTGTAGCAGCGCGAAAAGGGCATATCTGATTTGATACAGATATCCTAATGTTGGTGCGTTCGCTGAGAATTTATTAGCCATTTGCTCTGAAGCTAAATAATCTTTAGCCCTATATTGATGTATTTCAGCAAAAAACTCAAGCCTTTAACTTAATTAATAGCTCTGCCCCACATCAAGTATAAACTATTTTTGACTTGGCAAAATTTCAAACATTTCGCCGAATACTTTCAAAAGAAACCACATCACCATTCTCAATCTCCTGTTGTGCCTCCCGAATATCTGCCAAAAACTCTTCGCTATACCTTTCCTCAACAGTCAGCCTCAAACCCAAACTATTCAACCACTCAGCCAATTCATAAATCGCCTGACTTTTACCACTTGCGCCAAAATCTTTCACCCATTGGCGATCGCCTTCACCACCTAATGCGATCGCCACATCATCAAGCGCCGAAGCCAACAACTCAGGCTCAGGATCAGCTTCCTCCAAAATTGCCGCAATATAGCCAGCCGACCTTTCAGGATCTTTGAGCGAATTAACTAAATACTCTTGATAGTCTCTACTAGTCGGAACCTTCACGCTTTGCATAATCTCTCCAATACTCCTTAGCTAACTTAATATCTCGATCCTGCGTACTCTTATCACCACCGCACAGCAACAGCACCACCACAGAGCCAACTTACCCGAAATAAACCCGATAACCCGCACCATAATCGATCTTGAGTTCGCATACACCCTCACCAACAGATCTGTAATTGCCTAAATTTCCGAGTGTTACTCTTTTAAGTCTAGCTGCTATTTTATCCTGTGCCACGCGATCGCGTAAGCCATTCAGCCACTGAGTAAATGGACACGATCCATCAGACTTTGTATATTCACGAATTTTCTTGAGTTGTGACTCCATAAAATAAATGCTTGAGTGGGGACAGATAACGACAATCAAGACAGATATTATCTTCCCTCAAATGTCCTTCACTTCCACAATTACAAAACCCAACGCGATCGCAGAGTCGGGTAAGCCAATCTTCAATATACAGGAAAGACTTAGCTTGCTTGCAAAACCTGCTTAAGGATTAAATTTTCCTAAAAGTTTGACTTAATAGGTAAAAATGCTCATCGTTAACACATCGTACCTGAGCGCCCTGTAGTAAACTGACTTATTAAAAGGATCTCTACAATAAACTTGGCGTTCAAACGCGACCTATGGACTTTGCATATCAATACGCATGGCTGATTCCCTTGCTGCCACTTGCCGCAGCACTGATTATCGGCACAGGACTGATTACCTTTAACAAATCCACCAACAAACTGCGATCGCTGTGGTCTGTCCTCAGCGTATCCGCCACTGGCGGCGCAATGGTGATGGCTATCAATCTACTCTGGAGCCAGATTCAAGGACATGATCCTTATCTCTACACCTTTGAGTGGGCGCAAGCAGGTAGCTTTCATCTGAACATGGGATTTGTGATCGATCATCTCACTGCTCTTATGTTAGTGATCGTCACCACCGTCGCATTTTTGGTGCAAATTTACACCGATGGCTACATGGCGCATGATCCCAGCTATGTCAGATTTTATGCTTACCTGAGTTTATTCACATCCTCGATGTTGGGATTAGTCATTAGCCCCAACTTAGTCCAGATTTATATCTTCTGGGAACTAGTGGGGATGTGTTCCTACTTGCTGATTGGCTTTTGGTTCGATCGCAAAGGAGCTGCCGATGCTTGCCAAAAAGCATTTGTTACTAACCGCGTTGGTGACTTCGGCTTATTGCTTGGCATACTTGGCTTGTATTGGGCAACAGGTACATTTGAATTCACAGAAATGGGAGCACGTCTCAGTGAAATGGTTGAGTCGGGAGCATTGAGTGTCGGGCTTGCGATCCTATTTGCAATTCTGGTATTTATGGGACCTGCCGCCAAATCTGCACAATTCCCACTCCATGTCTGGCTACCTGACGCGATGGAAGGACCTACGCCGATTTCAGCTTTGATCCATGCAGCGACGATGGTTGCGGCTGGTGTATTCCTGATTGCGCGAATGTTCCCCGTCTTCGAGGAAATCCCAGCAGTGATGAATCTGATCGCATGGACAGGAGCCTTTACTGCATTTCTAGGCGCAAGCATCGCGATAACCCAGAATGACATTAAAAAAGGCTTGGCTTACTCCACCGTTTCCCAGTTGGGTTACATGGTGATGGGTATGGGCGTTGGCGCTTATAGTGCAGGCTTATTTCACTTGATGACCCATGCTTATTTCAAAGCGATGATGTTTCTCGGCTCTGGTTCCGTCATTCATGGCATGGAAGAAGTCGTGGGACATGATCCCGATGTTGCTCAAGATATGCGGGTGATGGGCGGACTACGCAAGTACATGCCAATTACTGCGATCACCTTTTTCATTGGCACTCTGGCGATTAGTGGTATTCCTCCCTTCGCTGGGTTCTGGTCAAAGGATGAGATTCTCGCTTCCACTTACAGAGCCAATCCTGCACTTTGGGCGATCGGCTTTGCAACAGCGGGGATCACTGCCTTCTACATGTTCCGCATGTACTTCACCACCTTTGAAGGCGATTTTCGCGGTACTGACAAGAATCTACTAGCAATGGTCAAAGCCGAAAACTCTGCTGGTAAAGAAGCTCAAGCGGAAGATGGACATGGGTCTCATCATGCCAGTAAGCCCCATGAATCGCCAATTACAATGACTTTCCCGCTGATGGCGTTGGCAATTCCTTCGATGCTGATTGGTCTAGTTGGTACACCTCTAGGCAATTACTTCGAGTACTTTATCCATGCCCCATCCGAAACAATCACCGAAGTTCCTGCTGAAGGATTTACTCCTGAATTTCTGTTGATGGGTGGTAGCTCGATTGGGATTGGTTTGATTGGGATTTCTCTTGCCATCTTGATGTACATGCAAAAGAAGATCGATCCCAGTGCGATCGCAAAATCGATCGAGCCTCTCTACAAGCTCTCCAAGAACAAATGGTACATTGACGAAATTTACAATTCTATCTTTGTAGTTGGTTCTCGCCGCCTAGCGCGTCAAGTGCTAGAAGTCGATGCCAAAATCGTCGATGGTGCGGTTAATCTGGCAGGTTTTGTGACTGTAGTTAGTGGCGAAGGTTTGAAGTACTTTGAAAATGGCAAAGCGCAATTTTACGCCCTTGTCATTTTTATCGGAATTCTTGGTTTCGTAATCGTTACTTCGATTTAGGTCTAAACAGTAAAAACAAGCGATCGCCTACTGATTTTATTAAGTTTTTATTAAGTAGCTAGGCATCATAAAAACCAGAACCCAAAGAAAATGGTTCGCCCGCTGCGCGGGCGAA